>JBAVTI010000584.1:0-4250 GCA_049696055.1 Paracoccaceae bacterium
GGCAATGCCGTCGCCGCCGCCACCGCAATGGCCGTGCTAGAGGTGATCCAGAACGAGGGCCTGCAGGCCAATGCCCAGACCGTGGGCAGCTATTTTTGCGACGGGCTGCAAGATCTTGCCACCCGCCATCATGGCATCGGCGATGTGCGCGCCGCAGGCCTGTTTCTGGGGGTTGAAATGGTGACCGACCGCGCCACCATGGCCCCCGACGCCGCCCGCACCAACCATATCGTCAACGCCCTGCGTCAGGCGCGCATCCTGATATCGGCCACCGGCCCACGCGCCAATATCCTGAAAATCCGCCCGCCTTTGGTGTTTAGCAAGGCCAACGTCGATCTGTTCATCGACCGCTTCGACGCCGTCCTGAAAACCCAGCCTTAAGCGTTTCAAGGGTGCAGCGGAAATCCAAGTATCAGAATTCAAACACGCAGCATTCTTAGCCCGCTCTCGTCTGAATTCTGATTCATTCTACACTCGAAACGCCCTTGGCCTGCGCCAACAACCCGCGCACCATCGGCATCACCTTGGTGCCATACAATTCAACCGACCGCATCAACGCCTCATGCGGCATTGTCCCCATCGAGTATTTCATGTCAAACCGCGATAGCCCCAACACTTTCGCCGTCGCCGCAATCTTGCGCGCCACGGTTTCGGGGCTGCCGACATACATCGACCCATGCTCGATCTCGCGGTCAAAATCGCTGCGCGACACCGCTGGCCACCCCCGCTCACTGCCAATCCGGTCATGCAGCGCCTTATAGCCCGGATAGGCCTCGTCGCGCGCCACCGCATCGCTTACCGCAATATGCCCCGGCGAATGCACCCCAAGCGGCTGCACCACCCCGCCACTTTGCGCATAGGCCCGGTGATACAGATCAACAAAGGGCCGAAACCGCGACGGCGACCCACCGATAATCGCCAGCATCATCGGCATGTCGTAGCGCACCGCCCGCACCACCGATTCCGGGCTGCCCCCCACGCCGATCCAGGTCTTCAACCCCTGCGGCCCCAGCGGCGGATAGACCTTTTGCTTGGTCAGTGGCGCGCGGGTCTTGCCGATCCATGTCACTACCGGCTTGCGGATCAGCTCGGCAAACAGATCCAGCTTATCCTCGAACAGCAGCTCGTAATCCTGCATGTCATAGCCAAACAGCCCGTAGCTTTCGGTAAACGACCCCCGGCCCAAAATCACCTCGGCCCGCCCGCCGGAAATTGCATCCAGCGTCGAGAACCGCTGAAACAACCGCACCGGATCATCCGAGCTTAGCACCGTCACCGCCGTTCCCAGCCGGATCCGCTTGGTGCGTCCGGCAATCGCCGCCAACACGATCTCGGGCGAGGATATGGCAAAATCATCGCGGTGATGCTCGCCCAAACCAATGAAATCAACGCCGACACTATCGGCCAAAACCGCCTCTTCCACCACATTGCGCAACACCTGCGCCTGGCTCAGCAAGGCCCCATCCGGCGCCCGCGTCACATCACCAAAGGTATCAAGGCCAAGTTCAAGCATCTCATTCATCTTGCAATTCCAATAGGGCAGGGGGCAACCGAACCCCGTTCTATCACAAACCCCACCCAAGTCTTCGCGCGCGGGCGCACAACAACCTTTGCAAAAAAGACCGCTACCCCTCGTCCTTCAGCAACATCCCCAGCGCCAGCACCGTCAACGCCACACCGCCAAGCACCATCAGTGGCGGCGCACCCTTGCCCAGTGCAATCTCCCACAAGATCACCCAGGCGGGGGTCAGATAGGTATAGGCCATCACCTTGGCACTCGGCAGCCGCAACGTCGCGTATTGCAGCAGCACAAAGGTCATCGCACTTGCCGCAACCGAGACATAGGCAATCGTCACCCACACAATCCCCGGCAACGCCGCCCAGTCGGTGGCCAAAACATCGCGCCAGCCATAGCCAACCAACAGCACGAACCCCGCCACCATCACCCCGAAACTGAACGCCACCGCAGGCTCGCCCCGGTTCAACTTGCGCACCATCGGCGCGTAAATCGCATGCGCGACACAGCCCCAGAAATAGGTGATCTCGCCCGCACCGATCTGCATCCGCAGCAATGCCGCCAGATCGGCGCGAAAGATCACCCACAGCGCGCCAGCCACGCCAATGCTTAGGGCTACCGCCATCCGCGCCGTGGTAATCTGGCGCAGCAAAACCCAGCCAAACCCCGCCGCCATCACCGGGGTCAGCGTGAAGACCGCCGAGGCCGAAACCGCCTCGGCGGTCTTCAACCCCTCAAACATCAACACGAAATACGCGGCCAACAGCGCGCCCAACACCGCGTAGCGCCACGGTGCGCGCCACGCAGCCCGCGGCATTCCCCCACTTGCCAGCGCCACCACGCCAACCAAAACCGCCGCAATGGCAAACCGCACCACCGTCAACGCCCCCGGCGCAATCAGCGGTGCCGCCATCGACCCCAGCGAAAATGATCCCGCCACCAGCGCCGAAAACGCCAGCATCGCCAGATGCCCGCGCTGGCCTTGTGTCAACCTCACTTGCCTGCCCGCGTCATACGTCAGACCAACCCTGCGCCGCTTTCTTCAAATGGCTCAGAAACGCCTGCACCTTCACGGTGCGGTGCAAATCGACATGGGTCACAATCCACAGCGGCGCTTCCCATTCCGGGCGCGGAGCCATCACCTCGATCAGATCCGCATCTCCCGCCGCCACATAGGCCGACAAGAACCCGATCCCCGCGCCACAGCGCACCGCCGCCTCCAAGGCGGCAGGTTCGGTGGCGCGGTAGCTGATCTGCTCAAGCGGTACTGCCTCGCGCAACCAACGGTGAAACGGCGCGCGGCTCATGGCGTTATCTGCCCCGATGAACTGATGGCCGCCAAACGCCTCTGGCCCCGCAGGCACCCCGTGCCGCGCAACATAGCTACGGGCGGCATATAGCCCGGTGCGCACCCGCACCAAGGGCTGCACCACATTGTCCGGCTCTTCCGGGGCGGCACCCGCCCGAATGGCCACATGCGCCTCGCCATAGTCCAGTCGAAACACCCGCATGTCGGTTAAAAACCGCACCATCAACCCCGGATGCAACCCCTGAAACCCTGCCAGAACCGGCGTGATCAACCCCGCCAACCCCGAAATCGCCGTCACCACCAATTCGCCGCTGACCGTCTCGCCCTGGCCCTTGATCCGGCTTGAAAGCTGGCTGAACTGTTCTTCGGTCGCCTGCGCCACGCCCAGCAGATCACGGCCTGCTTCTGTCGCGGTATACCCCCGCGCATGGCGCTGAAACAGCCGTACCCCCAGCCGCTTTTCCAGCGCATCAATGTGCCGGATTACCGTGGCATGATGTACGCCCAACACCTCGGCCGCCCCCGACACCGTGCCCAACCGCGCCACCTGAAACGCCGTGCGAATTTCATCCCAGTTTTCCAAAGCGTTCCCCGCGTTGCCCATCCCCGACTTTATCCGCAACCCTCGCCGCCACAACCCACCTGTGCGCTTTCTTTCTGGCGAAAATATCCCCGCCGGAGGCACCCGGCACCCTCTACCGAACGCTCCGCGGGGGATATTTGGGCCAGAAAGAAAGCGCAAGAATCCCGCCCAGCTTGACTCTGCCGCCGCGTCCGCGTATCCGCAGCCTCAATTCCCCGGAGGCACGCCGCTTCCGGTCCCAAGGCTTATGCCGGGATCGCCATCCGTCAGCGCGTTGCGCCCACGGGTGCCGCCTTGCTTTGTATGGGAACCTTAGCCGCCGGACCCCATCTCCGGCACATCCTTAACGGTCTTGGAGGGCCACTGATGTTCGAGAACCTATCAGAACGCTTGGGCTCCGTCTTTGACCGGCTGACCAAACAAGGTGCTTTGTCTGACGCAGACGTTGCCACCGCCCTGCGCGAAGTGCGCACCGCCTTGCTTGAGGCCGATGTATCCTTGGCCGTGGTGCGCGATTTCGTCAAAGCGGTGCAGGAAAAAGCCACCGGCCAATCCGTCACCAAATCCATCACTCCTGGCCAACAAGTCGTCAAGATCGTCCATGACGAGCTGATCCGCGTGCTGGCAGGCGATGGCCCCGCCGACGCCCTGAAGATCGACAACCCGCCCTCGACCATCCTGATGGTCGGTCTGCAAGGCTCGGGCAAAACCACCACCACCGCCAAACTGGCGAAACGTCTGGCGGAAAAACAAGGCAAGCGCGTTCTTCTGGCCTCGCTCGACACCAACCGCCCCGCCGCGATGGAACAGCTGCAGATCCTTGCCGCTCAGGTCGGCGTCGA
>JBAVTI010000585.1:0-2329 GCA_049696055.1 Paracoccaceae bacterium
GCAGATGACCATGATGCGCCGCACCGCCCAGGGCCGCCTGTCCGAAATGTTCGGCGAGCGTACGCTGAAAATCGACGAGCTGCTGCGCCGGTTTGATCTTTATAACCTCGCCATCACGTCGGTTGATGCCCAGGACAGCGCCACCAAATCGGCGCTTGATGCCTATGCCAAAGGCGTCAATTCCTGGATCAATCAGGTCAATGCTCAGGCGCGGGGCCGGGGTGCGCCGGAATTCTTTATGTTTTCCAACGAAATCGCTGCGTGGCAGCCCGCCGATAGCGTGGCCATCCTCAAACTGATGGCGCTGCAACTCTCCTCGCATCTTGAGGCCGAGGTTTTGCGCGCCCGGATGTCGCTGATCCTGCCCGCCGCCCGTTTGCGCGATATTCTGCCCGACGATCCCGGCAAAGGCATCGCCGCCCTGCCCGATTACGCCAGTCTGGTGCCCGGCGTCATCCCGTCGCTGCAGCCGTTGCGCATCGCCTCTGACCCGCTGTCGCCGTTCAACCGGATGCCGTTTGCGGGGGCGTCGAACGCATGGGCCGCCGCCCCCAACCGGTCCGCCGCCGGGGGCACCTTGCTGGCAAATGACCCGCATCTTGGCTTTACCGCCCCCACCACCTGGTATCTGGCGCGGTTGCAGTTGAAATCGGGCGGCGTCATTGGTGCCACCATTCCCGGCGCGCCCACCATCCTGATCGGCCGATCCGAGGCGCTTGGCTGGGGCCTGACCTCCAGTTATCTTGATGATCAGGACGTCTATATCGAAGAGCTTAACCCCGAAAATCCCGAAGAATACCGCACCCCGGATGGCTGGAAGCCGTTCCTGACCCGCCGCTCGATCATCAATGTGCTGGACGCCGACCCGGTCACCGTCACCCTGCGCTGGACTGACAATGGCCCGGTGCTGCCCGGCACGCATTACGATCTGGCCTCGGTCACCCCCCCCAACCACGTCACCTCGCTGGCATGGACCGCGCTTAGTGGTGCTGACACCTCGATGACCTCGGCCATGCAACTGATGAAATCCACCACCACAGCCGAGGCGATCCGCGCGGGCGAATTGTTCATCTCCCCCTCGCAAAACCTGATGCTGGCCGACGCTCGGGGCATTGCGCTGCAAACCATCGGTGCCATGCCCAAACGCGACGCTGGCCACCAATCCATGGGCCGGATGCCCAGCCCCGGCTGGATCGCCGCCAATCGCTGGCAAGGCATGCTGCCCTACAGCGACAACCCCTCGGTCGTAAACCCCGCCACCGGCATCCTGGGCAATACCAACAACAAGACCGTCGACCGCCCCTTTCCCAACCACGTCAGCTTTCTCTGGGGCGACACCCAGCGCATCCAACGCTGGCTTTCCCTGATGAAAACCCGCGAGGTCCATACCCGCGAAAGCTTTATCGAGGCCCAGCTTGATACCGTCAGTTTCACCGCCCGCTCTTTGCTGCCGCTGATGGGGGCCGATCTGTGGTTCACCGGCGAGGCGGCGGCCAATGGCACCCCCGAACGCCTGCGCCAACGCGCGCTGGAAATTCTGGCCGAATGGAACGGCGAGATGAACGAACATCTGCCCGAGCCGCTGATCTATATGGAATGGCTGCGCGCCCTGAATGACCGGCTGATCCGCGATGAAATCGGCCCGATGGCGGACGAGTTTACCCACCCCGACCCGGTATTTCTGGAACGCGCTTTCCGCAATACCGAAGGTGCGGGCGTGTGGTGCGATATCATCCAGTCCGCTGCGCTGGAAACCTGCGCCGATACCGCCCGTATCGCGCTGGACGAGGCCCTGCTGACCCTGTCGGAAAAGTATGGCCCCAACATCGAAAGCTGGCGCTGGGGTGACGCGCATCAGGCAACGCATGACCACCCGGTGCTGGGCGACGTGCCGCTGCTGCGCTATTTCGTCAACATCCGCCAATCCACGTCCGGCAGCGACGACACCTTGCTTAGGGGCCGCACCAAGGGCACCGAGCCCGACCCCTTCCTTAACGTGCATGGCGCGGGCTATCGCGGCGTCTATGACTTTGCCGACCCGGACAGTTCGGTGTTCATCTCGGCCACCGGGCAGTCGGGCCACCCCCTGTCGCGGCACTACGATGATCTGGGCGATCTGTGGCGGCGCGGCGAGTATATCCCGATGTCGCTTGACCCCGAGCTTGCCCGCGCCGCCGCTGTTGGCATCACCCACCTGACCCCACCTGACCCGGCGCAATGACACAATCAGCTATATGCCTTCGTGCCCCCTGCGTGCGCGGCCTTCACCCTGCCATCGCCGCCCGAACGTATGGCGCAAAACCATACGTTGGCCATACGTCCATCATAC
>JBAVTI010000586.1:0-2405 GCA_049696055.1 Paracoccaceae bacterium
AAAAGAATGCCACCACACCCACCCCCGACGCAATCAGCGGCAGGAAGATCTTCAGGAAAAACCGCGGAAACGAGTAGCCGTCGATATAGGCGGTCTCGTCGATTTCCTTGGGCACGCCGCGCATGAACCCTTCCAGAATCCACACCGCCAGCGGCACATTGAACAGGCAATGCGCCAAGGCCACGGCAATATGGGTGTCAAACAACCCGACCGATGAATACAATTGAAAGAACGGCAGCGCGAACACCGCAGGCGGCGCCATCCGGTTGGTCAGCAGCCAGAAAAACAGATGCTTGTCGCCGATAAACCGGTAGCGGCTGAACGCATAGGCCGCAGGCAGCGCCACAACCACCGAAATCACCGTATTCATCACCACATAGATGATCGAGTTTACATACCCCATATACCACGACGGATCGGTCAGGATCGTGTGGTAATTGTCAAACGTCAGGTCATTGGGCCACAGCGAAAACGTCGAGGTAATCTCGGTATTCGTCTTCAGGCTCATGTTCACCAACCAGTAGATCGGCACCATCAGGAACAGCAGATACAGCCCCATGACAATGGCAGAACCCTTGATCCGCATCAGTTACGCTCCTGCTTATCAAGATTGGTCATCACTGTGTAAAACACCCATGACACCAGCAAAATCACCAGAAAATACATCAGCGAGAACGCCGCCGCCGGCCCCAGATCAAACTGGCCGACCGCCATTTTCACCAGATCAATCGACAGGAATGTCGTCGCATTGCCAGGCCCGCCGCCGGTCACCACAAACGGCTCGGTGTAAATCATGAAACTGTCCATGAACCGCAGCAGCACCGCAATCAGCAGCACCCCCGCCATCTTGGGCAGTTCAATATAGCGAAACACCGCAATCCGCCCGGCCTGATCAATCTTGGCCGCCTGATAATAGGCCTCGGGAATAGACTGCAGCCCGGCATAGGACAGCAGCGACACCAGCGATGTCCAATGCCAGACATCCATCACGATCACCGTCGCCCAGGCATCAATTGCATCGTTGGTATAGTTGTAGTCGATCCCCATCGCCTCAAGCCCGTGGCCCAGCAGACCAATATCCACTCGTCCGAAAATCTGCCAGATCGTGCCCACCACGTTGAACGGTATCAGCAGCGGCAAAGACATCAGCACCAGACAAAAGCTTGCCCAAATTCCCTTCTTGGGCATGTTCAGCGCCACAAAGATCCCCAGCGGCACTTCGATCGCCAGAATGATCGCCGAAAACAGCATCTGCCGCCACAGCGCCTCGTGCAGACGGTCGGAATGGATCATCTGCTCGAACCATTCAAACTTGTTATCCAGCGGGTAGAACTCGCCGGAAAACGCATCCTGAATCGAGTAATTTACCACGGTCATCAAGGGGATAACGGCGGAAAACGCCACCAGCACCAGCACCGGCAACACCAGAAACCACGCCTTGTTGTTCTGGGTCTTTTCCATCAGACGGCCCCTCCCGCTACGCGCCAATCGTCGGCATAGACGTTGATCTTTTGCGGTGCGAACGACACATGGGTCATCTCTGCCCCGATCGCCAAACCTTCGGGCGCCACCACGTTGAACGGCACCCCAAATACCTCGCCGCGCACGATGCGGTGGCGACCCACGTCCTCGACCCGCTTTAGGGTGAACGGCAGGCCTTCGTCCCCAAGGCTGGCAAACTCTGGCCGAATACCGATCTGCACCCGCCCCGAAACCGCCGGATAAGCCGCCGCCAGCGCCACCTCGGCACCCTGCACCATGGCACGACGACCGCTTACCGTTGCCTCCAGCAGGTTCATCCCCGGCGAGCCGATAAAATAGCCCACAAAGGTATGCGCAGGCGTCTCGAACAATTCCTCGGGCGTGCCCATCTGCACCACCCGACCGTCATACATCACCACCACTTTGTCTGCGAAGGTCAGCGCCTCGGTCTGATCGTGGGTGACATAAATCATCGTATGGCCAAATTCGCGGTGCAGCGATTTCAGCTGGGTGCGCAATTCCCACTTCATATGCGGGTCGATCACCGTCAACGGCTCGTCGAACAGAATGGCATTGACGTCCTCGCGCACCATGCCGCGCCCAAGGCTGATCTTTTGCTTGGCGTCGGCGGTCAGCCCGCGCGCCTTGAAATCCAGCCGCGCCTCCATGCCGATCATCGCGGCAATATGATCAACGCGGGCTTTGATATAGGCCGCATCCATGCCCCGGTTGCGCAGCGGAAACGCCAGGTTATCGCGCACCGTCATGGTGTCGTAGACCACCGGAAACTGAAACACCTGTGCGATGTTACGCGCGGCGGTCGGCGCATCGGTCACGTCGGTGTCGCCAAACAACACCCGGCCATGGCTGGGCCGCACCAGCCCGGAAATGATGTTCAACAGCGTGGTCTTGCCACAGCCCGA
>JBAVTI010000587.1:0-2990 GCA_049696055.1 Paracoccaceae bacterium
GTCACCCTGCTGACCGAGGCCGGCCCCTATGCCGACATCATGAATTACGGCCAGTCGCTCGTCGGCGGCGATATTGCCAACGTCTCGATCCTTGGCGGCTTTGCCTATAGCGATACGCCAAAGAACGGCATGGCGATTATCGTCACCGCGCGAGTGGCAAACGGCAGCGCGCAGGCAGTGGCCGATAAAATCGCCCGTATGGCTTGGGGCGAACATCTGCGCTTTGTGCCGCACCTGACCGCGCTGCAAGACGCGGTGGAAAAGGTCGCGCAGGTTGCCGCCGACCCAAGCCTGCCCGCCGTGATTCTCGCCGATGTCGCTGACAACCCCGGCGGAGGTGGCAATGGCAATACCATGTGGATATTGCAAGCGCTGCACGCGCGCGGCGCAAGCGGCGTGATCGTGGGCGTTATCACCGACCCTGCCTTGGCCGCCGAGGCGCATCGGCTGGGGCAGGGCGCGCGGTTTCGGGCGGTATTCAACCGGGTGCCGCCTGACGAATTCTCGCAACGGTTCGAGGCCGATGCCCGCGTCGTAACGCTGCGCGACGGCGATTGTGTCGGGAGACGCGGCTTTTATGCCGGGCGGCGGATGAACCTTGGCGCCTCGGCGCTGCTCGATCTGGGCGGCATTCAGGTGGTGGTTATTTCCATCCGCACCCAATGCGCCGACCCGATCTTCCTGGAGATGATGGGCCTGAATATAGCCGCCGCTCGTGCCGTGGTGGTGAAATCGCGCGGCCATTTCCGCGCCGGGTTTGACGAATTCTTCCCGCCCGCGCAGGTGATTGAGGTGGACGCGCCCGGCCTGACCTCGCCGGTGCTTACTCGCTTCGATTTCAAGAACCTGCCGCGCCCGGTGTTCCCGATTGATCTGAACGCCGAATGGCCGCGCGGCTGACAAGCTAAAGGAAGCATATGAAGAAGCGGCCGGAATCGACCGACCGCTTTTTCAGTCTGCAGAGTCTCAGTAATCCACCACCACGCCGCGCCCCTGCTCAATCGCGCGGCGCATCGCCAGATCGGCCACCACCAGATCTTGCAGTGCCACGCCGGTGCCATCGAACAGGGTAATCTCGGCCTCCGACCGCCGCCCCTCGGCGCGGCCTTCCAACACCACCCCCAGAGCAGTGAGGTCGGCCGCGCCAATCAAACCTTGCGCAAAGGCGTGCTGGCATTCGCCGATGCTAATCGCCTGCGCCGCCTCGTCCACGAACAGCCGCGCCGCGGCAACCAGGCTTGGGTCAAGCTCTTGCTTGCCCTTGGTGTCTGCCCCCATCGCGTTGATATGGGTGCCGGGGCGGACCCAGCCCTTGAGCAGGATCGGCTTTTGCGAAGGCGTCACCGTGATGATGATTTCCGCCGCCTCGGCCACCGCCTGCGGGCTGGTTTCCGCCACATACTCCAGCCCCAGCCCCAGCGCCGTTACCGCCGCCGCAAAGCGCGCCACGTTTTCCGGCATAGGATCCCAGGCATGCACCCGCGTCAGCCCGCGCACCTTGGCGGTGGCGCGCAGCTGATGCACCGATTGCCCGCCAGTGCCGATGATGCCCAGCACCGAAGCATCCGGCCGCGACAGCGCCCGCGCAGCCAGCGCCGAAGCCGCCCCCGTCCGCACCCCGGTCAGATAATTCGCGCTGACAAGCCCCGAAGCCCGCCCGGTTTCGGGATCAAACATCAGCGTCGAGGATTGGTGGTTGGTCAGCCCGCGCGGCAGGTTATGCGGCCAATAGCCTCCGGCTTTCAGCCCCAGAAACGGTGCCGAAATATCGCCCCCTGCCTTCACGCCATAGACCGCATCGGCGTAGCCCACCACCTCGCGCACCACCGGATAATTGCGCGCCTTGCCCTGCGCCATGGCGATAAACGTCGCCGCGACCGCTTCAATCGCGTCTTCGATGCTGACAAGATCCTGTGCCAGCGATTCCGAGATGATCAACATATGTGTTTCCTTGCCAACCTGTCAGGATTCCAGAATGAATTCGCCGATCATCACGTTCATGCCCGCGAGCAGACCGCCATCGACGGGCAAGGTGATACCGGTGATGTAGCTGGCGTCATCAGAGGCTAGAAACGACACCGCCTTGGCCACGTCTTCGGGTTCGGCCACCCGGCCCAACGGATACCAGCGTGCCAGCTTTTCAAACACCGCCGGGTCTTTTTGCTGGCGGATCTGCCACGAGACATTTTCCGTCCGCACCGATCCCGGTAGAACCGCGTTGCAGCGGATGCCAAAGCGGCCATATTCCGACGCGACCGATTGCGTCAGGTTGATCAGCCCGGCCTTCGCAGCACTATAGGCCGGATTGCCAAAATAGCGCAGCCCGTTGACCGAGGCGATATTGACCACCACCCCCGCCCCGCGCGCCTGCATCCGCGGCAACAACGCCCGCAGGCAATGATAGCTGCCGTTCAGGTTGACATCGACCTCGCGGTGCCACGCCTCCAGCCCGATCCCACCCAGATTGCCCGCATCGGTGAAGGCAGCATTGTTGACCAGCAGAGTGATCGGGCCAAGCGCCGCCTCGCAGGCGTCAATCGCGGTGGTCAGCCCGGCCATATCGGTAATATCGGCGCTGGTGGCAAAGGCGCGGTGGCCTTCTGCGGTCAACAGAGCCGCCGTCGCTGCGGCCCCTGCGGCGTCCAGATCAATCACCGCCACCGCAGCGCCTTCGCGCGCCAGATGCAGGGCGATGGCACGGCCGATGCCGTGGGCGGCTCCGGTCACAAGGGCGATGGTGCTGCTGTGTTTGGGCATATCAGTCTCCGGGTGGCGGTCAAAGGGCGGCGGCGATCCAGTCAAGCGACTGCAACCGTATATGGCCGTAATTGTAGAACGAAAGCTGCGCCGCCCCCGCCGCGCGAGCCGAGGCCACACAAGCAGCAAGATCGTCGGGGCCGGTCACATGCGGCCAGGTCGGGCGCAGGATAAAGCCGATCACGGCGGCGTCGCCCGCTGCGGCGCGGACCTGATCCATATCCTGCGCAATC
>JBAVTI010000588.1:0-7313 GCA_049696055.1 Paracoccaceae bacterium
TTATGAACCGCTGCGACTACCTTGATCCGGCGCTGTGCTGGACCGGGTGCAAGGACACCGGGCGCGGTGGCAGTCTGTCTTATCTGGGGTTCCATTCGGTGACCCGTCCGAAATCTTACCATCTGAAGAAGGTGACGAAATGAGCCATTCTGTTCCCAACCGGAACTGGTCTTACCCGACCGCAATCAAATTCGGCGTTGGCCGGATTTCCGAACTGGCCGAGCATTGCAAGGCGGCGGGGGTGAAAAAGCCCCTGCTGGTGACCGATAAGGCGCTGGCATCGCTGCCGATTACCACGGCGGCGCTGGATGCTTTGGCAGCGGCGGGTCTGGGCCGGGCGGTTTTCTCGGAGGTTGATCCGAACCCGAATGAGACCAACATGGCCGATGGCATCAAGGTTTACCTCGCCGGTGGCCATGATGGCGTGATTTGCTTTGGCGGCGGCTCGGCGCTTGATCTGGGCAAGATGATCGCGCTTATGGCGCATCAGGACAAGGCGTTAAGCGTTTGGGATCTTGAGGATATCGACGATTGGTATACCCGCGCCGATGCCGCGAAGATCGCGCCGATTATCGCGGTGCCGACTACGGCGGGAACCGGGTCTGAGGTTGGGCGTGCCGGGGTTTTGACCAATTCGGTCAGCCATAAGAAGAAGATCATTTTCCACCCCAAGCTGCTGCCGGTGGTGGTAATTTGCGATCCGGCGCTGACCGTCGGGATGCCGAAATTCATCACCGCAGGCACCGGCATGGACGCGCTGGCGCATTGCCTCGAGGCCTATTGCAGCCCGTTCTACCACCCGATGAGCCAAGGCATTGCGCTGGAGGGCATGCGGTTGGTGTTTGAAAACCTGCCGAAAGTCTACGCCAATCCGAATGATCTGGACGCGCGGGCGCATATGATGGCGGCAGCGGCGATGGGGGCCACGGCGTTCCAAAAGGGCCTCGGCGCAATTCACAGCCTAAGCCACCCGATAGGTGCTGTGTATGGCACCCACCATGGCACGACCAATGCGGTGGTGATGCCGATGGTATTAGAGTTCAACCGCTCGGCCATTGAGGGTGTGATTGATCGGGCGGCGGCCTATCTGGGCTTTGCCGGCGGCTTTGCAGGCTTTCATGATCAGATCATGGAATTGCGCAGTTTGCTGAACATTCCCGAAAACCTGTCGGCGATGGGGGTGCAGTTTGGCGATCTTGATATGCTGACCGATATGGCGCTGGAAGACCCGTCTTGCGGTGGCAACCCGACCCTGATGACCCGCGAAAACACAAGGGCATTGTTCGACGCCTGCATGTAAAGTCGCACTCGCCAAATACCGGGCGTGAGTGGCTTGCCATTCGCGCCCGGTTTTGCAACGTGTGGGGCAAGATGACCCAACATGTAACCACAGATATTGCCGTGATTGGCGCGGGCGTCGTGGGGATGACAATTGCCCTGCGGCTGGCGCATGAGGGGCGCAACGTCGTGCTGATCGACCCCGACACGCCGGGGATGGGCGCGTCTTATGGCAATGCGGGCACCATTGCCGACTATGCCGTGATGCCGGTGGGCACGCCGGATGTGTTGAAAAACCTGCCATCGCTGCTGTTTGACCGCAACTCGCCTTTGTCGATCCGGCACGCGGCGTTGCCAAGTCTGGCCCCGTGGTTGCTGCGGTTTGCGCGGCAAAGCCTGCCAGCGGCGGCCAAGCGGAATGCGACGGCGATTGCGGCGCTGGTGGGCAGTGCCTGCGCATCATGGGAAGAACTTGCGGCCGAAATTGGCGGCAGAGCCATTTTGCAGCAGCGCGGGTGTCTGTATCTCTATGAAACGGCGCGGGCATTTCGGGGCGCCGAGGCAGATATGGCCTATCGGCGCGGGCATGGCATTTCGGTTGATCTAATCGCGCCGGGAGCCTTGGCTGCGATGGAACCGGGCTTGCCTGCGGTGGAAGGTGGGGGGGCGTTCTTTCCCAAGGCGGTGTTCCTGTCAGACCCCGGCGGCATGATGACCCTGCTGGCGGCGGCGGTAGCGCGGAGCGGCGTGGGGCTTGTCAAAGGCCGGGCAACCCGGCTCGAGCGGTTGGTCGACGGGATCCGGATCGACGGCCCCGGAGTGGCGGTGCATGCCCGCCGGGTGGTGATCGCGGCAGGGGCGCATTCCAAGGCGTTGGCAGCGCAAGCAGGCGACCGGGTGCCGCTGGATACCGAACGCGGCTATCATGTGGAATGGGATATGGAGCGGCCACGGATCTCACGGCCCGTCTGCCCCACCTCACGCGGGTTTTATCTGTGCCCGATGACCGGACGGTTGCGGGTGGCGGGGACAGTGGAACTGGGTGGCCTGACGGCACCCCCCTCGGCGCACCGGATAAAGCGCTTGATAGCCGGAGCGCGGGCGATCTTTCCCGATCTGGGGGCACCATCGCGCGATTGGATGGGGTTTCGCCCGTCGATGCCCGATAGTCTGCCGGTGATCGGGCCGTCAAGCGCGGGGAGCGACGTAATCCATGCCTATGGGCACGGGCATATCGGGCTGACGTTGGCACCAATTACGGCGCGGTTAGTGTGTGATGTGATTGCCGGGCGCAAGACGGAAGTGGACTTGGCGCCCTATTTGCCGGGGCGGTTTTAGCGGCGGAGGCCGGGGGCCAGCCCCCGGACCCCCGGAGTATTTTCACAAGAAAAAGCGGGAAGATGCGATGCGCACGGCTTTGGTCACGGGTTCGGCGGGGTTTATCGGGTTTCATCTGTGCAAGCGATTGCTGGCCGAAGGTTGGCGCGTCGTGGGTTTCGACGGGATGACCGACTATTATGACGTCAGTCTGAAGCAGCGGCGGCATGCGATGCTGTCGCAATCGCCGGGGTTTCGCGCGGTGGAAGGGTTGTTGGAAGCGCCCGGCGTGGTGCGTGGGTTGGTTGATGAGGTGCGGCCGGAGGTGATCGTTCATCTCGCGGCGCAGGCGGGGGTGCGCTATTCGATTGATGCGCCGCGGTCTTATGTCGATGCCAATCTGATCGGCAGTTTTGAGGTGTTGGAGGCGGCGCGGGCGTTCGGGGTGGAGCATCTGTTGATGGCCTCGACCAGTTCGGTGTTCGGGGCGAACACCGAGATGCCGTACCGTGAGATTGACCGGGCCGATCATCAGATGAGTTTCTATGCCGCGACCAAGAAGGCGGGCGAGGCGATGGCGCATTCTTATGCGCATCTTTACGGCATTCCGACCACGATGTTTCGGTTCTTCACGGTTTACGGGCCGTGGGGGCGGCCCGATATGGCGCTGTTCAAGTTCGTGAAGGCGACCTTGGCGGGCGAGCCGATTGATATTTACAATCACGGCGACATGCGGCGGGATTTCACCTTTATCGACGATCTGATCGAAGGGATCGTGCGGCTGATCGGGGCGGTGCCGGGGGTGTCTGTTGGCGAGATTGACAGTCTGTCGCCGGTCGCCCCTTGGCGGGTTGTCAATATCGGCAACGGGGCGCCGGTGGCGTTGATGGCGTTTGTTGCGGCGATTGAGGACGCGTTGGGGGTGGCGGCGGTCAAGAACTTCCTGCCGATGCAAGCAGGCGACGTGCCGGCTACCTGGGCGGATGCGGGGCTGGTCTCGGCTTTGGTGGGCGATTTGCCGAAGACGGATATTCGGGTGGGGGTGGGGAAGTTCGTTGACTGGTATCGGGAGTATTATGGGGAGTGATAACACGGGCATAACACGCGTGTTACGACCGATATGTATCTGAAATTGTTTTATTTCGTAATTTTCGTTAGGGATTTATTAGGGGTCTGGCGGGGTGGGTTCTGCGACTGCCGCTGCCTCCGGCGGGGATATTTTGCCATTGAGAAAGCGGCGGGATCAGACGATTTGGCGCGGGAACCGGGGGGCTGGCTTGGCGGGGGCCGGAGCGACTGGTGGAGAGTTTTGCCATTGAGAAAGTGGCAGGGTCAGACGAAGTGGCGCGGAAACAGCGGTTGGCAGGGGTGGGTTCGGCGACTGTCGGTGCCTCCGGCGGGGATATTTTGCCATTGAGAAAGCGGCGGGATCAGACGATGTGGCGCGGGAACCGGGGGGCGGGGGTGGCGGGTGTCAGGGCCGCTGGTGGAGAGTTTTGCCGCTGGGAAAGCGGTGATTTCAGGCGGCTTGGCGCGGGAACCGGGGGCCGGAGCGGCTGGCCGAGGGCTTTGCCGTTGAAAGAGTGGCAGGATCAGACGAATTGGCGCAGGAACGGGGTTTGGCGCAGCAGGGCGGTGGCGGCGATGGCGGTGGCGATGGCAAAGAGCGCGGCGACCATGGCGTTGACCTCGGCCCCGAACAATTTGTAGGCCACCAGCACAAAGAACGGGTGCAAGACGTAGATGCCAAAGGCGTAGCCCGCGAGCGTTGTCGCCCATTTTCCTTGCAGGTTTGAGCGCCAGACCGCCTCGAACAACAGCGCGGTCAGGATCATCTGGATCGACGAGAAACCCGGCTCGAACGCATAGATCAGCGCGGATATCACGGCTGCGGTGGCGACGGGCAGCCATGCCATATGCATTTTGTGGCCCGCCGCGATCAGCGCGCCGTAGAGGAAAAGCGGCAGCGAGAACGCCCATTGCGGGAAGGGTTCCGGCAGATTGGCAGAGGGTACGATCCAGGCGATGGGAATGGCGATCCACGCCAGCGGCAACGAAATAACCAGCAGGGCAGCGCAGGCAACCCACAATGCGAGCGGCGTGGTGACGGTGCGCGACACCACCGGGATCAGCGCCAGCGCCAGCATCACAAACGGCAAAAACCACAGGTGGATCGAAGAGCCGATCAGCAGGGTGAAAGGGTCGGTGAACAGCTGAAGCGGGCCCGGATCGTCAGAGATCCGGATGTAGACAATTCGGTAAACCAGCGACCAGAACACCCACGGCAAAAAGATGCGTTTGGCGCGCGAGAACCAGAACGCCTTGCCGTTGGAACGTTCAAACGAGCCCATTGCAAGGAAAGCGGTCAGCATCAAGAACAGCGCCAGCGCGGTATAGCCGATGGCGGCAAACGGCGCGTGGGCGTGATCCCACACGATGCCGCAGGCGGCGACAAAGCGGGCAAGGTCGACGGCGCGGCGGTGGGGAGTGGCGGTGCGTGCAGCGGCGACCGCAGGCGCGGCTACGGAAGGATCGAAGGATCTTTGGATCGATTTGTCCACGCCGTTCTGCCTTGCATTGTGCCTAATCCAGAACCGTTTACTGCGACTTCGATCAACCTTTCGAACAAGGGGTTGGACATTCGAAAGACATGAATCAGGGATGCGGCAAGCCGGGCGGTTTGGTCAAGCTTTTGTAGGGTGAACGGCGGGAAATTCCTGGGAAACAATGTGTTTCCCGCAACTTGAGGTGAATTTTCAAGCTTAACGCCGGGCGGTTCAACCGAAGGTAGCAGGATCGGGACCGATGCGGGTATTGGTGTTCAGTGCGGCAATCGCGGCGTGATCTTGCGGGGTCAGGGCGAAATCAAACAGGGCGAAGTTTTCGGCCAGACCTTCGCGGCGCGACGAGCGCGGGATCACGGAAAGACCAAGTTCGATATGCCAGCGCAGGATGATTTGCGCAGGCGTGCGGCCAAGGCGCTTGGCGATGGCTTGAATGGCGGGGGCGGTGAAGCTGCGGCCTTTGCCAAGCGGTGTCCAGCTTTGGGTGATGATGCCGCGGTGGGCGTGGGCGGCGCGCAGCTCTGGTTGTTGCAATTGCGGGTGCAGTTCTATCTGGTTCAGCGCCGGGGTGACGCCGGTTTCGGCACTAAGGCGGTCAAGTTGTTCGGCGTTGAAGTTCGAGGTGCCGATGGCGGTGATGACACCCTGATCGCGCAGTTCGATCAGGGCACGCCATGTTTCGACGTATTTGTTCTGTGCCGGGACCGGCCAGTGGATCAGGCACAGATCGAGGCGGTCGAGTTGCAGCCGATCGAGGCTTTCAGTCACGGCTTTGCGGGTTTCGTCATAGCCTTGGCGGTTGTTCCAGACCTTGGTGGTGACAAAAAGTTCGATCCGTGGCAGGCCGGAGGCGCGGATGCCTTGGCCCATGCCAACCTCGTTGCCATAAATCGCGGCGCCGTCGATCAGGCGGTAGCCAAGGGCGAGGGCCTCGGCGGTGACGCGGGCGGCGTCGGCAACCTCCCACAGGCCAAAGCCCAATTGCGGGATCGAATGGCCGAAGCTGAGGGGGAGGCTTTGCATGGGGCTATCCTGAAGCGGCAGAGCGTGGGGTTCCGATTTATGGCGTCAGATTTGCTTGCGATAAATGAGGAAGCCGGATTTTTCGGCCAGTTGATCGTAAAGTTTCATCGCGGTGGTATTGGTATCGTGGGTCATCCAGTAGACCCGCGGCACCTCGCGTTGTTTGGCCTGATCGTAGACGGCGTGGATCAGGGCGGTGGCGACACCTTTGCCGCGGGCCTCGGACGCGGTGAACAGATCGTTGAGGTAGATGCTGGGCTGGATGGCAAGGGTGCTGCGGTGCAAAAGGTAGTGGGTCAAGCCAAGCAGTTTGCCCGATTGTTCGGCGACAAGCGCGAAGATCGGCTCATAGGGGTCGAAAAAGCGGCTCCAGGTCATGGCGGTAATCTCGGGCGCGAGGGCGGTGGGGCCGAGGCGGCCGTAGAAGGCATTGTACCCATCCCAAAGCGGCAGCCACTGGGCGTAATCGTCGCGGGTGACGGGGCGGATGGTCAGGGGTTCGGGCATTGAGGTATCCTGTTATTGGTCGGCGGATGGTGGGCCGGGGGGATGGGGGCGTCAAGGGGCACTTCACATGCAGGGTGGGGGTGCTTACCTGTAGGGCAGCACAAAGGAGAATAACCATGGGCTATACGATTAATCGCGTGATCACCGGGGCAAGTTTTGACGAAGTGGATGCGCGCACGCGGGCGGCGCTGGCGGCATCGGGGTTTGGGGTGCTGACGGAAATTGATGTGGCAGCGACGATGAAGGCGAAGCTGGGGGTCGAGATGGCGGCCTACCGCATTCTGGGGGCGTGCAATCCGAAAATGGCCTATGAGGCGATCGGGATGGAGCCGTGCGTGGGGGCGATGCTGCCATGCAACGTGATCTTGCGGGCGGTTGAGGGTGGCGTCGAGGTCAGCGCAATTGATCCGGTAGCGTCGATGTCGGCGATTGAGAACGACGGGCTGAAGGCGGTTGCCGGGTCGGTGCGGGATATGTTGGGCAAGGCGGTGGCGGCGGTTTGAGGGGGTTGGGGGAGGACGGGGGTTTCACACCCCCGCGTCACATTGGCGAGTGCCATTGTGGCTGCCACCGTGGGATATTTTTAACAGGTGAATGGGAGGGGCTTCGACAAGTAATACTTGG
>JBAVTI010000589.1:0-2973 GCA_049696055.1 Paracoccaceae bacterium
GACCGTGAGTTGCGCTGGCTGGGCGACCAACGTGCCATGGGCGGGCCGCGTGATTATTCCGAACAAACTGCCCGCGAGGTGGATGTCGAGGTGCGGACCTTGATTGCGGCGGCCTATGCCGAGGCAAAAGCCATTCTTACCGCAAGGCGGGCCGATCTTGAGGCAGGTGCTGCGTTGCTTTTGGAGCGCGAGAGCCTGACACCCGACGACTTTCCGCCGCTGAAACGGGCTGTGGAAAAGCGGCGTGCGTAGCGATCCGGGATCTTGGTGGGCGCGGTCTGCGGACGGCCTGCTGACAGAGCTTGGCACCCAAGAGAGCGGCCTGTCTTTGGCCGAGGCGCGTCGCAGGTTGGCCAAGGCCGGGCCAAACCGGATTGCCGAGCGCGAAGGATTTGGCGCAGCCCGGCTGTTATTGCGCCAGTTCCAAAGCCCGTTGATCCTGATTTTGATTTTTGCCGCGGTGGTATCGCTTTTGGTCCGCGAATGGACCGAGGCCGCGATCATTCTGGTGATCGTGTTTGGCAGCACGGTTTTGGGCTTTAGTCAGGAATATCAGGCGTCAGTCGCGCTGAATAGTTTGCGGCAAAGGTTGGCGCTGAAGGTTACGGTTTTGCGCGGGGGAGCGGAGCGGTCTGTGCCTGTTGAGAAGGTGGTGGTGGGCGACATCATATTGCTGTCGGCGGGAAACATGGTTCCGGCGGATGGGGTGGTGATTGAGGCGCGGGATTTTCTGGTCTCGCAAGCGGCGCTGACCGGCGAGTCCTTTCCCGTTGAGAAACGCATTGCCCCGACGCCTGCCGATGCAGCCCTGTCGGAGCGCACCAACGCGGTTTTCATGGGCACCTCGGTGCGAAGCGGTACGGCAAAAATGCTGGTTGTGGTGACGGGGGCGTCAACGGCGATTGGCACGATTGCAGGGCGGATTGCCGGCCCCGATCCTGAAACGGATTTCGAGCGGGGTTTGCGGAAGTTCGGTTATCTGCTGACGCAGGTGATGATTGTCATGGTGACGCTGGTGCTGGTTGCCAATATCGTGCTGGGGCGGCCGCTGATTGACAGTTTGCTGTTTTCGGTTGCGCTGGCGGTTGGGCTGACGCCCGAGTTGTTACCCGCGATTGCCAGCATCACGATGGCCGCCGGTGCGCGGCGCATGGCGAAAGGTGGGGTGATCGTGCGCCGCACCTCGGCCATCGAAAACCTGGGCAGCGTTGATGTTTTGTGCACAGACAAGACCGGAACGTTGACACGCGGGGTGGTGGAACTAAGCGGGGCGACGGACGCCGACGGGATAGCGTCTGACGAGGTATTCCGGCTTGCGCTGATCAATGCGGGTCTGGAAACCGGGATCAAGAACCCGCTGGATGAGGCCATTGTCAACACGGCCAAGGCGCGCGGCGAAAGCCTGCCTACCCTGACAAAGATCGACGAAATTCCCTATGATTTCTTGCGCAAGCGCCTGACCATCGTGGTCGATATCGAGGCGGAGAGCGACCACCTGATTGTCACGAAGGGGGCGTTTGACACTGTGCTGTCGTGTTGTGGCACAATTGCCTTGGGTGCGGGCGAACAACCGCTGGATGCGGTGGGGCGGGCCAAGCTTGCGGCGTTCTGTGCGGCCAAGGGGGCCGAGGGGTTTCGTGTGCTGGGCGTGGCGACGCGGCGATTGCCACCCAAACCACGCTATGACCCCGCTGACGAGGCTGAAATGGTCTTTCGCGGGTTTTTGCTGTTTTTCGATCCGCTGAAAGAGGGGGTTGCCGAAACCCTAAGGAAGATGGCTTTGCTTGGCGTTGGGGTGAAGATCATTACCGGGGACAATCGGTATGTTGCCGCCCATGTGGGCCAGGCCGTTGGGCTTGGCGGTACTTTGTTGACCGGCGATGTGCTGAACCGGACACGCGACGAGGCGCTTTGGCATCTTGCCGAGAATACCGACATTTTTGCCGAGATTGACCCCCAGCAGAAGGAGCGCATTGTTGCCGCCCTGCAGGCAAGGGGGCATTCGGTGGCCTATCTGGGCGACGGGATCAACGATGCGCCCGCCCTGCAGTTGGCGGATGTGGGAATATCGGTGGATCAGGCCGTGGATGTGGCACGCGAAAGCGCCGATATCGTGCTGTGTGATCGTGATCTGGGCGTGCTGGTGCAGGGAATTGTCGATGGCCGCCGCACCTTTGCCAACACGCTGAAATACATCTCGATCACCACGAGTGCCAACTTTGGCAACATGATCAGCATGGCGATTGGCACGCTGTTTTTGCCCTTTCTGCCCCTCTTGGCGTCGCAGATTTTGCTGAACAATTTTCTGTCTGACTTTCCGTCGATTGCGATTTCGTCCGATGATGTTGACCCCGAAACGGTTGCCAAGTCACCCCGTTGGGATATCGGCCAGATCCGGTTTTTCATGATCGTTTTTGGTTTGATCAGCACGGTGTTCGATTTGCTGACCTTTGGTTTGCTGATCTTGGTATTTGATGCCGGTGAGAGCCTGTTCCAAAGCACATGGTTCGTGATTTCCCTGCTGACAGAGCTTGCTGTGGTGCTGGTCTTGCGCACCCGGCGGCCGTTTTGGCAAAGCCGCCCCAGCCAGATTTTGGTATGGTCGACACTTGTGGTTGCTGCGGCAGCGATTGGTCTGCCCTATGTGGCGGTGCTTGCGGGTTGGGTCGGTCTTGCGCCGCTGCCACCGCATTTGCTTTTTAGTGGGCTTGGCGTGGTGGCGCTTTACATTGCGACGACAGAAGCCACGAAGCATGTTTTTTACACCCGCGCCAAAGGATGATCCGCGTCAAGGACATTTCCGCACTATGTGGTAAGTGTGAAATGTGGTCGAATTTGGTGGAGGTCACTGATGAAGCGCGCAGATGTCACATCCGAAGAACCCAAAGCGGTGGAGCCGCATGAAAAGCATGGGCACAAACCGACATGGACCGAACAGATCGAGTTGCGCGGCGACGAACTTGTCGCGCGGGC
>JBAVTI010000590.1:0-6409 GCA_049696055.1 Paracoccaceae bacterium
CGATCCGTTTGCCCGCATCATCATAGGCATAAAACCCGGCGTTGGATTTCTTGCCCAGACGGCCCTGATCGGCCATGGCAAACAGCACGGTATCCACCGCACCATCGGGGTAGGCGTCGCCCATCGCGGCGCGGGTCGCCTTTGCGATTTTCACCCCCAGATCAATCGAGGTTTCATCAACTAATTGCAGCGGCCCCAGCGGCATTCCCACCAGTTTCGCGGCGTTTTCGATCAGCACGGGTTCCACCCCTTCGGCCACCATGCGGATGCCTTCGTTGATATAGGGAATGATGCAGCGGTTGGCATAAAAGAACCGAGCATCGTTGACCACAATTGGGGTTTTGCGACTTTGCCGCACGAAATCAAGCGCCTTGGCCACGGCGCGGTCGCCGGTTTGTTTGCCCTTGATGATCTCGACAAGGTTCATTTTATCGACGGGGCTGAAGAAATGGATGCCGATGAACTGCGCGGGTCGCGTTGATGCCTTTGCCAGATCGCTGATCGGCAGGGTCGAGGTATTGGTGGCAAAGATGCAGTCTGCCCCCACCGCCGCTTCGACGCGGGCGGTCACATCTGCCTTGACGCGCATATCCTCGAACACCGCCTCGACAATCAGATCACAGCCCGCAAGGGCGGCATAATCAGTGGTGGCGGTGATGCGCGCCAGCACTTCGGCCTTTTTCTCTGCCGTGACTTTGCGGCGCGAAATGCCCTTGTCCAGCAGCGCTTCGGAATAGGCCCGGCCGCGATCAGCGGCGTCTTGGGCCGCATCAATCAGCACCACGTCGATCCCGGCATTGGCCGAGACATAGGCAATGCCCGCGCCCATCATGCCAGCACCAATCACCCCCAGCTTTTTCACCGATTGATCGGGTTGCGCGGGGCGCACAGCGCCTTTGTCCAGCGCCTCTTTGTTGATGAACAGGCTGCGGATCATCGCACCCGATGAGGGGTTCATCATCACCGATGTAAACCACCGCGCCTCGATTTTCAGGGCGGTGTCAAACGGCACCATCGCGCCTTCGTAAACCGCCGACAGCAGCGCCTTGGCGGCAGGATAGACGCCCATGGTTTTGCCATGCACCATCGCCGATGCGCCGACAAAGGTCATGAACCCCGCCGGATGGTAAGGGGTGCCGCCGGGCATTTTATAGCCCTTTTGATCCCAGGGTTTCACGATATCCGCGTCGGTGGCGGCCAGCACCCATTCCTTGGCGCGGGCCAGCAGCGCCTCGGGTGCCACCACTTCGTCGATCAAACCGCCGGCTTTGGCACCCTTGGGGTCCGACAGCTTGCCTTCCAGCAAATAGGGTGCGGCCATCATCGCCCCCATCTTGCGCACCAGTCGCGTGGTGCCGCCCGCGCCGGGGAAAATGCCAACCATAATTTCCGGCAGACCGATCTTGGCCTTCGGATTATCGGCGGCAATGATCCGGTGACAGGCAAGCGGCAGCTCCAGCCCGATGCCCAGCGCCGTGCCGGGCAGGGCGGCGACAATCGGTTTTCCGCCTTTCAGGGTTTTGGGGTCCATGCCCGCACGCTCGATCTTGCGCAGCACGCCGTGCATCATCATCACGCCCTCGAACACCGCGCGCGCAGGCTCTGCCCCGCCATCGGCCTTCATCTTGGCGATCACATTCAGATCCATCCCACCCGCGAAATCGCGTTTCCCCGAGGTGATGATCACCCCCTTCACCGACGTGTCCGCCAGTGCTACATCAATCATCGCATTCAGCTCGGCAAAACCTGCCAAAGACATGACATTCATGGATTTTTCGGCCACATCCCAAGTGATCGTGGCAACCCCATCGGCATCAAGGGCATAGGTGAAATCGGTCATCGGTTCATCCTTTCAGGATCCGGAATGGAGGGGCAGGCCGGGCATCAACAGCGGCCAGCGTGAATTGGCAAGCGCGTTCGAGATCGACGCCCCGCACCAGTGGTCGCCCACATAGCGCAGGGTGATCTGGCTGCGAAACGGCGGGATAATGCGCAGCCCGTTTGCCAACAGATGGGTGACATAGCGCCCCGAAATCAATTGATCGTCCAGTTGAACCGAGGCTTCGGCCAGCCGGATAAAGTCGGTCACATGCTGCGAGCGCAGGGTGTCGACAAAGCTGTCAAAGCCCGCCCGCAGATCGGCCTCGGTGGTGACGGTCAGGCTGGCGGTGGCGGTGACAAGGTGAAACGGCAGGCAAACCCCGGCGCGGTAGGTAGGCCAGTCGTTGGCAAGAACTGCCGCACCAATATGGTCAAGGTAGGTCTGCAAGGGGGCCAGCGAATGCATCTAGGGTTTCTCTCTTATGCGGCCATCGGCGTGGAAATACTGGCGGGCGGGGCCGTGTTTATGCACAATCAGATCGCGGTCAGGATAATGGATCACGTCGTCCTGACTGCGGGTGCCGATGACAAGATAGTGCACCGGCGTCGGGGTGCGATTGTGCAACTGATGGCCAACCGGGGTGCCCGCAGGCCAACAAACGACATCGCCGGGGCGCAGATCCTGCGGAGCGCCGTCTTCGACCAGCGTCACCAAGCCCTCCAGCACATACAAGAACTCGTCCTCGGCCGCATGCCAATGACGCTCGCTTGAGCGCGCGCCGGGCATCAGGGTTTCGGTAAAGGCACCAAATTGGCTAAGGCCGCCTGCGTCTGATATCGGGAAGGCCTGATAGTCGCCAAGATCGTTGAACCCACCCGGCGTGGCCGTGCTGGTGACCGGGGCAACACTACCCTTGCGCAATATCCGGCGGGCCTTGGTGGCCGGGTCAAATGGCGTGCCCCAAACCGGGGGCAGGTTTAGCAGTTCGGCAGGCAGATCGCCTTCGCGTTCCATCACGCCCGTGGCGTTGTATACTGCCCATCGCGTCGCATCGTTCACCATGCGCCAACCGCTGTCGGGGTAGTGGCAGATATCCCCTGCCACCCGGGAACCTGCAATGACATAGCGGCAGGGCACGTTGCTGCGGTTGGTAACGTGATGGGCGTTCGGGTCGCCGTGCCGCCAGCAGGCCGCATCGCCGGGGGTCAACATATGCGCGCCGTTGTCGTCGATCACCGTGGCTGTGCCTTCCAGCACATAGATGAATTCATCCTCGGCCTCGTGCCAATGGCGATGCGAGGAATAGGCACCGGGCACCAGCGTGTCGATATAAGCCCCGAATTGGGTCAACCCGCCCGCGACCGAAAGGTGCAGCGTGCTGACGCCGTTCTCGCCACTGACCGGGGCGGTGGAGGGGTCAACGATCATCGCGGCCCCTTCCAATCGGTGCCGTCCTTATAGGTAAACCGTGCCTTGCCCGCGCCCATCTCGACCTTCAGATCGACATCGGAATAGGTCGCCACTTCGCGCGCGGCTTTGGTTCCAACCACCAAAAACCGCGCCTCGGTGTCGGTATGGTTGATGAAATGATGACCATTCGGGTTGCCCGCCGGAAACGCCGCACAGTCGCCCACGCGCATTACCGTCGCACCTTGGTCCTGCACCAAAGTGCATTCCCCAACGGTGACCATCACGAACTCATCCTCGTGCAGGTGCCAATGGCGCAACGACGACTTTGCACCGGGGGCAAGGATCACCAAATTCGCCCCGAACTGCGTCAGGTTACCCGCATCGCCAAGCCGCAGCGACGATCGCCCGGCCATTTCGCTGGCATAGGGTTCGGGGTAGATGCTGCCGGTTTTTACCGGACATTTGTCTTGGTCGATCACGCCCATGATGTACCTCGCATTAGACCCCGGATTAACCGTGTGCGAAGGGGTGGGGTCGTCAGGCCTGGAACTGCTGATAGGTCACGTTCGGCACCAAGGCCGGGTGGGCGGCTTTTTGCACCTGAACCATTTCGACACAGATCGACCGCGCCCGGTCGCGGCAGTGATACAGATAGTCCGAAACTGACACGGTCACCCCAGCGGCGTTGCGGTGTTCCCAATGCGCCCAGATCCGGAACCTGCCCTTGCGCGGCATTTCGACCGCCCGGACCCGAGGGTGCATCGAGACGTACCCCTGTTGGGCCAGATCGCCGAGAAAATCCGCCGTGCCGGTCATCATCGCATTGGGGGTGACGTACAAGATGGTCTGACCTTCGATCTCCACGATCAGCGGAAAATCGAAACCCGATGCCAACCCGAACAGGTTGCGTGAATTCATCAGCCTTGCCTCGCTGGCAAGCATTTCCGTGGCGCGAGCATACATCTTTGCAACTCTTTAAAATATTGCTCAGGGGCCGAGCAATTGCCCATATATCGGTCTTTTTAGGCTGTCTGGCAAATGAAAAACCGCAAACTTCGAAATGCCTTGCGATGTCAAGTGTCAAATGCGCTGCCGCAACCATGACTACACCCTTTCGATGATCGTCGCCACACCCATGCCGCTGGCAATGCACAGGGTGGCAAGGCCGGTGGATTTGCCGGTGCGTTCCAATTCATCCAACAGGGTGCCGATGATGATCGCCCCGGTGGCCCCCAACGGATGCCCCATCGCAATCGCCCCACCGTTGACGTTAACGCGGGCGGGATCGACGTTGAACGCCTGTTGGAACCGCAGCACCACACTGGCAAACGCCTCGTTCACCTCGAACAGATCAATGTCGGAAATTGACATGCCACTTTCACGCAGAATCTTCTCGGTCACCGGCACCGGGCCGGTCAGCATGATCGTCGGATCAGTGCCGATTTTCGCGGTTGCCCGAATACGGGCGCGGGGTTGCAGGCCGAACTTCACGCCAAATTCGCGGCTGCCGATCAAAATGGCCGCCGCACCGTCGACGATACCCGACGAATTGCCCGCATGATGGATATGTTCGATCCGTTCAAGATGCGGATATTTCATCATCGCCACCTTGTCGAAACCCGGCATGGTTTCGCCCATATCCTTGAACGCCGGTTTCAACGCGCCAAGGCTGGCAAGATCGGTGCTGGGGCGCATGTATTCGTCACGGTCCAGAATGGTCAGGCCGTTTTGATCAAGCACCGGAATGATGGATTTGGCAAACCGGCCCTCTTTCCACGCCTGCGCCGCCCGACGCTGGCTTTCCACCGCCAAAGCATCCGCCATTTCGCGGGTAAAGCCATATTCGGTGGCGATAAGATCGGCCGAAATACCCTGCGGCACAAAGTAGGTTTTCATCGCCAACGCCGGGTCTACGGCAATGGCGGCACCATCGCTGCCCATCGCCACGCGGCCCATCATCTCGACCCCGCCCGCGATATACGCTTCGCCGGCACCGCCCCGCACCTGATTGGCGGCGATATTCACTGCCTCGATGCCACTGGCGCAAAAGCGGTTGATCGCAAGACCGGGGATGGATTGATCCAACTCCGACGCCAATACGGCCGTGCGCGCAAGACAGCCGCCCTGCTCGCCGACTTGGGTGACATTGCCCCAGATTACATCTTCCACCGCGTGGCCCGACAGCCCATTGCGCGTCTTGACCGCGTTCAGAATCCTGGCCGACAGGGCCACGGCCGTCACCTCGTGCAATGCGCCATCCGGGCGTCCCTTGCCGCGCGGCGAGCGGACGGCGTCAAAGATATAAGCGTCCAACATCGCAGTCTCCTTACGCCCGATCCGATGGATTGCCGGGCATCATGTCATAGGGGTGTTTCCAGCCAGAAAGTGCCGAAATGCGGCTTAGCCAAGCGTCGATATGCGGCCAGTCGGCGCGGTTAAACCCGAACGGCTCGGGGTAATAAAGATAGCCGCAGCACGACAGATCGGCGATGGTGACACCTTCGCCCGCCAGCCAGATCTGCTGCGAAAGATGGTCGTCCAACACCTTGTAGGCAGCTTTCAGACGGCCCTGCTGAAAGGGAATGACGCCTGCGGGCCGCTTTTCCTCGGGCAGGAAATTGGCCAGAAACCGGGTGGTGCCAATCTGACCCGACAACTTGTGATTGTCCCAAAACAACCAGCGCAAAATCTCGCGCCGCGCTGCCGCCGACCGCCCGCCCAACTTGCCGGTTTTGGAACTGACATAATCAAGGATCACCCCCGATTGCGTAAGCGTGGTGTCGCCATCGATCAATACCGGCACCTCGCCCATCTCATTGATCGCGCGGAACGCCGGGGTGCGGGCCTCGCCGTTGAAGAAATCAACAAACACCGGTTCCCATTCCATATCGGCCAAGGTCATGGCCAAAGCCACTTTGTAAGAGTTGCCGGATTCGCCAAAGCAGTACAGTTTTGCAGTCAGGACAAGGCATCCCTTTTCCCGGCGACAGCAGCGGGGGTTTTCCACCCCCGCGCCCCCGGAGAGTATTTCTTCAAAGAAAAAGCCGAAAAGTAACGGCCCATTAACGTTAATACGGTGAAACTGAAACCACGATACAGGCTGGAGAGCCGATGACCGTCAAGGGAAAAGCCGCCCCGGTCGTCGGTTAACAGCCAGTCAGTCGCGCAAGCACTGGG
>JBAVTI010000591.1:0-2254 GCA_049696055.1 Paracoccaceae bacterium
AAAAGAACGCGGCGACGCCAATGCCACTGGCGATCAGGGGGATGAAAATCTTGATGAAGAAGCGCGGGAACGAATAGCCGTCGATATAGGCGGTCTCGTCGATTTCCTTGGGCACGCCGCGCATGAACCCTTCCAGAATCCACACCGCCAGCGGCACATTGAACAGGCAATGCGCCAGAGCCACGGCAATATGGGTGTCAAACAACCCGACCGAACTGTAGAACTGAAAGAAAGGCAGCGCGAACACCGCAGGCGGTGCCATCCGGTTGGTCAGCAGCCAGAAAAACAAATGCTTGTCGCCCATGAAGCTGTAACGCGAAAAGGCATAGGCGGCGGGCAGGGCGACGGTGATCGAAATCACCGTGTTCATGGCCACATAGATCATCGAGTTTACATACCCCATGTACCACGTGGAATCGCCAAAAATTTCGGCGAAATTGCCAAAGGTCAGGTTTTCCGGCCAGAGGGTGACGGTGTTCATGATCTCGGTGTTGGTCTTCAGGCTCATGATGATCAGCCAGTAGATCGGCAGCAAAAGGAACAGCATGAACAGGACCATAATCAGGATCGACACAGGCCTGCCGCCCATGCCGCGGGTTTTGGTCAGGGACAGACCGGGGGTAGTGGCAGCGGCCATCAGCGTTCCTCCTCATCAGCTTTGTCGAGGTTGGTCATCACGGTGTAGAAGATCCAGGAAACCAGCAGGATCACGAGGAAATACATGATCGAAAAGGCCGCAGCGGGGCCAAGATCAAACTGACCGATGGCCATTTTTACAAGGTCGATTGACAGGAAAGTGGTTGCACTGCCGGGCCCGCCGCCAGTCACCACAAACGGCTCTGTGTAGATCATGAAACTGTCCATGAACCGCAGCAGCACCGCGATCAGCAGCACCCCCGCCATTTTCGGCAGTTCAATATAGCGAAACACCGCCCAACGGCTGGCCTGGTCGATGCGACCGGCCTGATAGTAGGCTTCGGGGATCGACCGCAGCCCGGCATAGGCAAGCAGCGCCACCAGTGAGGTCCAGTGCCAGACATCCATTACCACCACCAAAATCCACGCGTCGATCGGGTTTTGACCGGGGTTGAAAACAAGGCCCATCGCCTCGAGGGTGGCACCCATCAGACCGATGTCGATGCGCGAAAACACTTGCCAGATGGTGCCGACCACATTCCACGGAATCAGCAAGGGAAGAGCTATCAGCACAAGACAAAGGCTTGCCCAACCCCCCTTTTTGGGCATGTTCAGCGCGATGACCACGCCCAGCGGTACTTCGATAAGGAGGATGATGGTCGAGAAGATGATCTGGCGCCACAGCGCCTCCCACATACGGTCGGAAGAAAGCATTTCCTCGAACCATTCAAGGCCGACCCAGAAGAATTCATTGTTGCCGAAGGTGTCTTGCACCGAATAGTTGACGACGGTCATCAGCGGGATCACCGCCGAAAAGGCGACGAGGATCAACACCGGAAGAATAAGAAACCATGCCTTTTGGTTGACAGTTTTTTCCATTATGCGGCCCTCGAGTTTGGTTGCACCCGCCAGTCATCGACGAAAACCCCGATACGGTCGGGGACAAAACTGATGCGGGTCATATCATCGGTCAGGGTGGTGCCTTCACGCAGGATGGTGTTGATTTCGCGACCGTCAAATTCCGTGCGCACAATGCGGTGGCGGCCCACATCTTCGATCCGACGGATTTTGACAGGCAGACCTTCGGTGGAGTTCAGTTGCACGAATTCTGGGCGAATGCCGATTTGCACGCGGCCCGACAGAGTACCGTAGGCAGCACCAAGGGCGACTTCGCAGCCCGCGATTATAGCGCGGTTGCCCGATACTTTGGCGTCCAGCAGGTTCATGCCGGGCGAGCCGATGAAATGGCCGACGAAAGTGTGGGCGGGGGTTTCAAACAGGTCTTGCGGGGTGCCCATCTGCACCACGCGACCCTCGCTCATTACCACCACCTGATCGGCGAAGGTCAGCGCCTCGGTCTGATCGTGGGTGACATAAATCATCGTATGGCCGAACTCGCGGTGCAGCGATTTCAGCTGCGTGCGCAATTCCCACTTCATATGCGGGTCGATCACCGTCAACGGCTCGTCGAACAGAATGGCATTGACGTCTTCGCGCACCATGCCGCGCCCAAGGCTGATCTTTTGCTTGGCGTCGGCGGTCAAGCCACGGGCTTTTTGGTTCAGGCGGTCTTCCATGCCGATCATTGCCGCGATCTGCTGCACGCGGGCTTTGATAT
>JBAVTI010000592.1:0-9709 GCA_049696055.1 Paracoccaceae bacterium
GGGGGATGGTACCACGTCCCCGGCTCGAACGGGGGACCTCTTGATCCACAATCAAGCGCTCTAACCAACTGAGCTAACGCGGCACTTGGGCCGGATTTAACCCCGCACTCCGACGATTGCAAGTGCCTTCCCACCCTTGCATGCACCCAATTTCGGCGCTACGCCCAATCAAAGCGCAACCGAAGGGTTCCCCCATGAGCATCGACAAACAAAGCGACATCGCCGCCAATATCCAGATCGGCCCGACCAACGTCGGAATGGTGCGTATCTATATCGAGGCAGACGGGGGCATTGACCTGCCGCTTGATTTCGATCCCGATGAGGCCGAAGAGATCGCCGAGGAATTGCGCGCCGCCGCTGCCGCCGCCCGTGCGATGGGCGATGGCGGCAAAGGCAAGAAACGCTAAATCCCGATCAGCCCTGAAATCCCCGGATCGCGGTATCCCTGCAACCGCAGCGCCGCGTGCCGGGCGAACTTTTGCACCATCACCCGGCGGCGGGCGGCAGGCAACGCGGTTTCGGGACCCATCCGCAAAATCTCGGCATCATAGGCGTCGGCAATGATCAAACCCGCGCCGTCGGGCAACAATTCGGTCGGAAAATCCGCATCCACCGCCCAGAAAAACCGATCACACCACTCCAGATAGCCCTGCCATTTCCGATCGGTCTTGTAGTCCAGCACGCTCGACTTGCACTCAATCACCCAAATCTCACCCTTTGGCCCCAGTGCCATCACGTCAACCCGCAGTCCCGGCGTCGGCACCAATTCCTCCAACGACACAAAATCATGCCCGCGCAAATGCCGGCACACCCCCCGCGCAAGGCGTTGGCCGGGCATTATCGGAAGGCCGTCACTCTGGTTCATCCCCAAAATATGAACGGAAAGGGAACACTCTGCAAGCAAGGGCAGAAAATAATTTGACAGCCCAGCCCCTGTTCACTACCTCCGGCAAACCGAGAAATGTCTGGCCGGTTGGTTATCCCGGCCCCCGAGAAATCGGGAGTGTCGCGCCACCCGCGCGAACCCACGGTGTAAACCCAACGCCTCGCAACAGCGCGAGACACCAACGGACACATGAAATGACACATTCCACCAAAACCATCCTTCTGGCACAGTTCTTCATTTCGTTTATGATGGCCACTTTGATGAGCGGCATTTTGGGCCTGCTTCACCTTGGTTTTACTGCAGCCTTCCTGCACGAATGGGGCCGCGCCTTGGTCATTGCCTGGCCAATTGCATTTTGCTTGTCGTTAGCGGTTGGCCCGATTGCGTTCAAGCTGGCGTACAAACTGCAACGCTTCTTGCCCTAAGTCTTGCGACATCCGAACTTAGCGCCTACATTGGTCGATGACGGGTTCTGCTCTTCTCGTGTAAGACCCTTTTCCAGTGGCCGATAAGCATCTCCGAGGGAGCTGGCTCTGCAAGGATCTTGGTCTTTGTATCTGGCGACCAACCTGAACACTCAGGCTCTCGGGAAATTCACGTCTGCACGGATGCTGCGGTTCCCGTCACCTTGCAAATATCTGGCACCCTTCAAATATCTGGCACCCTGCAAATATCTGGCACTTTCCGAAGATCTGGCACCTACCGAAAACTGCCAATCGCCGCTGCAAACCCCGGTCATCGCCCATAAAAAAGCCCCCCGTTACCGGAGGGCTGACCCAAACGCATGCCCTTAGCGGCGCGACGATGCGTTCGCCTTGGCTTCAACCCGCACCAGTTCCATCCGCACCACAGGAACCCGTGTGCCACCCTTTGGTCCTTCGGGTGCCTCGGCCATCCGCATCACGGCAATGGCAAACTGCACCCCGGCAAACACCACACCATTGGCCAACACCATCATCAGCCCCGCCAACCAGCCCATTTCGGTTTCAAGCACAAGGTGGCGCAAATGTGCGACATCCAGCCAAACCAGCATCACCACAAAAGCCACCGCTATGCCAAACCCGATGGCACAATGGGTAATGTAAAGACGGATAAGTTTTGGCATGCGCACACTCCCTCTAGCTGTCTTAGCTTAGCACCCGCCCGCCCGAACAAAAGGCGCAATCTGTCGCAGGCTTAACGTAGGCTCTTTGCCGCCTGGACAGTTGACCAAAATTATAGCGATGCCCCAAAAACCAACCCGTCACGTCCAAACCAGCAACCGATCAAAACGCCTCGGGCTTGGCCTCATGTGCCATATGGTCCAACACGGCGTTGACGAATTTCGCTTCCTTGCCTTCGGGAAAGAACGCCTTGGCCACATCGACAAATTCCACGATCACCACCTTGGGCGGCGTCGGCAGTTCCAGCATTTCTGCCCCCGCCGCGCGGAACAGTGCCCGCAACACAGGGTCAATCCGGTCAATCGGCCATTTCGCCACCAAGGCACGGTCGGTCAATTGGTCAATCTTGGCCTGCCAGTTTACCGCATGGCCCACCAGCGCGCGAAAATGCGTCACATCGCCCTCGGCCATCTCGTCGCCATCATAGACCGCACCAAAACGGTGGGTCTCAAACTCGCGCTGCACCGCCTCGACCGTCTGGCCAGAGCTTTCCATCTGAAACAGCGCCTGCACCGCATAAAGCCGCGCCGCCGATTTCATCTGCTTCTTTTCAGCCCCGGTTAATTTGCCAGTCATGCGATATTGGTCCCCTCGGGCGCGCGGAACCCGATGCCCTTGCGCGCGTCCGCCCATTTGCGCGACAGCGCGATCAGATGCAAGGCCGCGTGCGCCGCCCCGCCGCCTTTGTTTTGCCCCGCCGCGTCAGCCCGCACCTCGGCCTGGCCGCGGTTTTCCACCGTCAGAATGCCGTTGCCGATGCAGGCGCCTTCCAGCCCCAGCAACATCAAGCCCCGGCTGCTGTCATTGCAGACCGTGTCGTAATGCGTGGTCTCGCCGCGGATAATGCAGCCCAGCCCCACATAGCCGTCAAAGTTTGCCTGCCGCTCGGCCAGCCCAATCGCGGTCGGCACTTCCAGCGCACCGGGAACCTCGATCAGTTCATAAGTGCCGCCGCAGGCCGTAATCATCGCCTGCGCGCCCGCCACCAGATTGTCGGCGATGTCCTTGTAATAAGGTGCCACCACGATCAACACCTTCACCGGCTTGGTAAAAACCGGCAGCGGCAGGGTGTAATGATTTTCATTGGCAGCCATGGCTTAAACCTCCGTAATGGCGCGGGTGCCGCAGATCGACAGACCATAGGCCTCCAGGCCGACTACTTTTGGGGCTTTGGAGTTTGTCACCAGGGTAATCTCGCTTAGCCCCAGCGCCGACAAGATCTGCGCCCCCAGCCCGTATTGCCGCAAGGTCTGCGGCGAGGCTTCGCCCTCCATCGCCAGCTTCATCGCGGTGTCGCGCAGCAGCACCACAACCCCGCGCCCCTCCGCCGCAATCAGCCGCATCGCGCCCTGCAATTCGCCCGCATGCGCCGGGTTGATGCCCAACACGTCTTCCAGCGGGTCCAAGGCGTGCACCCGCACCAGAACCGGCGCACCGCCGGAAATATCGCCCTTGGTCAGCACGATATGCTCGGCCCCCTGGATATCATCGGCATAGATCCGCATCAGCCAATCGCCGCCATGGATCGACGACACCCGCTTGACCGCCTTTTCGTTCACCAGATGATCATGCCGGCGCCGATAGGCGATCAGGTCGGAAATCGTGCCGATCTTCAAACCATGCTTTTGCGCAAAACTCACCAGATCGGGCAGCCGCGCCATGGTGCCATCTTCGTTCATGATCTCGCAGATCACGCCCGACGGGTTCAACCCGGCCAAGCGGCTTACGTCCACCGCCGCCTCGGTATGGCCCGCACGCACCAGCACGCCACCCTCGCGCGCCCGCAGCGGGAACACATGCCCCGGCGTCGCAATATCCACCGCCCCTTTGGTCGGATCAATCGCCACCGAAACCGTCAACGCCCGATCCGCCGCCGAGATCCCCGTCGACACGCCCTCACGCGCCTCGATGGAAATCGTAAACGCCGTTTCGTGGCGGGAAGAGTTCTTGGTCGACATCAACTGCAGCCCCAGCGCGTCAATCCGCGCGCCCGGCAGCGCCAGACAGATCAGCCCGCGCCCATGCGTCGCCATGAAGTTCACCGCCGCAGGGGTGCACATTTGCGCCGGGATCACCAGATCGCCTTCATTCTCGCGGTCCTCATGGTCCACCAGAATGAACATCCGCCCGTTGCGGGCATCATCAATGATCTCTTCGATGGTCGAGATCGCGTCGGAATATTCGGTTTTAATCTCGGTCATCGCATCTCTCCGCAGCCGTTGCCTGCCCATACCGCGCCCGTCGCCCAAAGGCCAGAGCCGGCACTACCTGCATTGCCGCAGGCCTTGTGTGAGAAAATACCCACCCCCCGCAAGCATGCCCGACCAAAAGCGCCCTATTGGCGAACAAAATACCGCTCGGCAGGCAGATACCCCGCCAAACGCCCCGCCGCACACCATTCGCGCTCCAACGCCGTATCGCCGACCAACAGCATGCCGTCCCCCGGCCGCTTGCCCAAAGCCGCGCGCAGACTGTCGCGCACCACAGCCCAGCTTGCCAACGGCAAGGGCGCCACCTGCGCCTCGTCAATCGCCGCCATGCCCTGCACCTGTGCAATCGTCAGCGGTGCCTGCACCAACGCCACCCGCCCGCAATCCACAATCGCCGCCAGCTTTTCCGCCCGATCCACCGGCATCACCGCCAACGGCACCAACAACCGCAACGCATTGGTCGAGAACAAAAATCCGATCACATCATGCCCCGTGGCCGCCCGCACCGAGGCATAGGTGCGATACTCCAACCCCAGCTCGCGCGCCCGCTTTACCCGGCCGCGCAATACCTCAATCGGCAGATGCGGCAACAAATCCGCCCGCGCCTTGGTCCAGCAATGGGTGCGCCAGGCCACGCCTGCCTCGACACTTGGCCCGCCGTTATGACCAAGACCTGACATCAGTCCCATTCCCGCAGCCGCGCCACATAGCGCGCCATGGTATCCACTTCCAAATTGACCATCTGCCCCACCGCCACTTCGCCCCAAGTGGTCGCCACCTGAGTGTGCGGAATGAAATTGATGCCAAAATCGGCCCCATTCACTTCGTTCACCGTCAAAGAGGTGCCGTTCAACGCCACCGAGCCCTTGGGCGCAATAAACTTGGCCAAGGCTTGCGGCGCGCGAAACGTCACCCGGACGCTATCGCCTTCGGGCCGCACCGCCACCACCTCGGCCACACCGTCAACATGGCCCGACACGATATGCCCACCCAACTCATCCCCAACCCGCAACGCCCGCTCCAGGTTTATCCGCTTGCCAAGGCTCCACGCGCGCAGATTGGTCACCCCCACCGTCTCGGCCGAAATCTGCACGTCAAACCAGTTTTGCGGCGCATCGCCCGCCAGACTGGTCCCCAAGGCAATCACCGTCAGACACACCCCATCGCAGGCAATTGACGCGCCAATATCAATGCCCGCCACATCATAGCCGGTGCCAATCCGCGCCCGCAAATCGCCGCGTTGCTCCAGTTCCACAATCCGCCCGATATCCGTGATGATGCCTGTGAACATGGCCGCTCTCCCATAGCTTTCCCCGATGGGTAGCCCCGGAAGGCCGATCACGCAAGTCCGGCCCTGCCACGCCATATTCCCGCCGTGCTGCCGCATTATGGGTAAACAAACCTTAAGAATTCCCCTGCACAGTCTGACACAACGTGCTAGGCCGCAGGAAAACCGACCGGATAATGATGCAAGTCTCAGGCAAGGGCCGAAATTTTCTGTTCCTTCAGGGTCCCCACGGCCCCTATTTCCACCGGCTTGGCCGCATGTTGCAAACTGCGGGCGCTCAGGTCTGGCGCGTCGGCTTCAACCGCGGCGACCGTGCGTTCTGGCCCACCTCTGACACTTACATCCCGTACAAAGCCCATATCGACCTGTGGCCCGCCACAATTCGCCAACTGATCGACGATAAATCCATCACCGACATCGTGCTTTATGGCGATACCCGCCCGATCCACGCCCATGCCATTGCCGTGGCCCACGCGCTTGGGCTGACGGTGCATGTGTTCGAAGAGGGCTACCTGCGTCCGCATTGGGTCACCTATGAACGTGGCGGGGCCAACGGTCATTCGCGGCTGATGCACCTTAGCCTTGCCCAGATGCAAACCGCGCTCGCCCAATCGGATATGGATCTGCCCGATGCCCCGGCCCGCTGGGGCGACATGCGCCAACACATGTTCTACGGCGCGCTTTACCATTGGTTTGTGATGACCGGGTTTTGGGATTACCGCGCCTATCGGCCGCACCGCGCGCTGACGGTGGGTCAGGAATTCTGGCTTTACCTCAAACGGCTGTGGCTGCTGCCGTTTCATGGGTTAGAGCGTCTGATTGCCACTTTCCGCATCAAACACGGTGGTTTTCCCTATCATCTGGTGCTGTTGCAGCTTGAACATGACAGCAGCTTTCAGATGCACTCGCCGTTCAAAACCATGACCGAATTTCTGTCTCTGGTGATCGAGGGCTTTGCCAAGGGCGCGTCAACCCACCATCATCTGGTGTTCAAAGCCCACCCGCTGGAAGATGGCCGCGTGCCCGTCGCCCATGAGATCCGCCGCCTCGCCCGCGAAAACGGCGTCGAGTCCCGAGTGCATTTCGTGCGCGGCGGCAAGCTTGCGGCGCTGTTGAACCATGCGCGTTCCGCCGTCACCGTCAACTCTACCGCAGGCCAACAGGTGCTGTGGCGCGGCCTGCCGCTTAAAACCTTCGGTGCCGCGGTCTATGCCAAACCTGAATTTGTCTCGACCCAAAGCCTGCCTGATTTCTTCGCTCAACCCACCCGGCCCGACAGCCGCGCCTACCGCGATTACCGCCATTACCTACTGGAAACATCACAGGTTCCGGGTGGTTTCTACTCATCCCGGGGCCGCCGCGCCCTGCTGCGGCAGGTGGTTGACATGATGCTTTCCCCCGAAGATCCGTATGATGCGCTCACCTCTGGCAGCGCGGCACCACGGCAACAGTTGCGAATCGTCAACTGACCCTTTGAACCAAGACTGGCATTTTCTGTTGCCTTTCTGTAGGTTTGTAAAAAAAACGTGAGGCAGTTTCCAATAAAGGAGCCCCGGCAGTGAAACTATCGGCATCAAAAGGGGCCAGATCTCTGGTCCTTGTCGCACTTGTTGCGACAGTTGCGGCATGCGGGCTTCCCCGGTCTGGCCCCAACAAGAAAGAGATCTTTGCAGGCTCCGTGCTCGAACAAGGCGATGCGTTCATCGTTACCGTCAACAGCCGTGTCACCCGCGCGACCGCTGTCACCCCGGCTTTCGGCTTTGGTTCAGACTTCCGCAATGCGGGCCTTGTCGGCTCTGACACCATCAGCGCCGGCGACGTTCTGGCGTTGACGGTGTTTGAAAACGTGAAAGACGATCCGCTGCTGGGCAATACCGGGCAGCGGGTATCGGTGCTTGATCAGGTTCAGGTCGATGGGCAGGGCTATATCTTTGTGCCCTACGCCGGCAAGATCAAGGCGGGCGGCCAAACGCCTGATGGTTTGCGTCAGGCGATCACCCGCAAACTCGACAGCCAAACCCCCGATCCGCAGGTCACCGTGCAACGCCTGGCGGGCGATGGCTCGTCGGTCACGGTTTCGGGCATGGTTGCTGGCCCCGGCGTCTATCCGATCGAACGCCCCACCCGCACCCTGACCTCGATGATCGCCAAAACCGGCGGCGTCGCCATTGAACCGGCGGTCGCCATCGTGCGCGTCACCCGCAGTGGCAAATCCGGCAAGGTGTGGCTGCAAGACCTGTATGATAACCCCGGCCTCGATATCGCGCTGCGCTCTGGCGACCAGATCACCGTTGAACGTGACACCCGCGCTTTTACCGCCCTTGGGGCCACCGGCGCCCAAAATCTGGTGCCCTTCGAAGCGCAAACCCTGTCCGCCATCGAGGCCATTGCCCAAGTGGGTGGCCTGAACACCAACCTCGCCGATCCCACCGGCTTTTTCGTGTTTCGCAATGAACCCGCCGAGATTGCCAACGCCGTTCTGGGCCGCAACGACCTGACCGGCGATCAGCGCTTTGTCTACGTCCTTGACCTGACGCAACCGACCGGCATGTTCGAGGCCCGCGATTTCCTCGTGCGCGATGGCGACACCGTCTACGTCACCGAAGCGCCGTTTGTGCAGTGGCAAAAAACCATCAACGCCATCACCGGCACTGCCAGTGCGGCGTCCTCCCTCAGTTCCGCCACCGGCAACTGAGGCGGCCTTGGGCCTATCTGCCCCAGACCAAAAAGCCGCCGGGTCCTCCCCCCGGCGGCTTTTCTTTTACAATGCGGGTTTTCTGCGCCAACCCCGCCTGCGCCGTATCCTCAGCCTTGCCGGCCACGAATTGCGTCTGGGTCTGCCCGGCCCCGCCGATGGCGTGGTGGTCTGGGGCCGCAGCCCCTATGCCGCCCGCGGCGAGGCTATTGCCGCCAAACACCATGTCCCCGTCACCCGGATCGAGGATGCGTTTTTGCGCTCCATTCGCCCCGGCCGCATGGGGGACGCACCGCTCGGTTTGCTGATCGACCCCCATGGCGTCCACTTCGACCCGTCGCATCCTTCGGCTCTGGAACAGATCCTGACCACGCACCGCTTGGACGATTCGAACCTTTTGCTGCGCGCACGCGATGGAATAGCCCGTATTCAGGCGTCTCACCTATCAAAATACAACATTCACGATCCCACCCTGCCCGCCCCGCCCGCGGGCTATGTGCTGGTCATCGACCAAACTCAGGGCGATGCCTCGATCCGGCATTCCGGTGCCAAAGCCAGCACCTTCCGCGAGATGCTGGTGTTCGCGCAGGAAGAAAACCCCGGTGCCCGCGTGATCATCAAGACCCATCCCGAAACCGCCCAAGGCCTGCGTCCCGGCCATTTCGGCCCCGAACATGCAACGGGCAATGTCACCCTGCTGACCGATCCGATTTCGCCTTGGGCCCTGCTTTCGGGTGCCGTCGCCGTTTACACCGTGTCATCGCAACTGGGGTTCGAGGCCATTCTTACGGGGCATCGACCGCGCGTCTTTGGTCAGCCTTTTTACGCGGGATGGGGCCTTAGCGCCGATGAAAACCCGGTACCGCGCCGCGAGCGCAAACTGACCCGCGCCCAGCTTTTTGCCGCCGCCATGATCCTTGCCCCCACCTGGTATGACCCCTGCCGGGATCGGCTCTGCAGCTTTGAGGAAGCCGTCGATCAACTCGAATCCGAAGCCCGCACCTACCGCGAAGACCGCCACGGCCATATCGCCCTAGGCATGCGGATGTGGAAACGCGGGCGGCTGCAAGCGGTGTTTGGCCGCGAAAAGCCGCTGCAATTTCAGGATGATGCGGCAAAAGCCGTAGCCATGGCGCATGCCACCGGACGCGGCCTGCTGATCTGGGCTGGCAAGGAACCCGAAGCCCTGTCCGCGCCCACCCCGATCCGCCGGGTGGAGGACGGGTTTTTGCGTTCTCGCGGTCTTGGGGCCGATCTGATTGCGCCACTTTCCCTCGTCACCGATGATCTTGGCATTTATTACGATCCCTCGCGCCCCAGCCGTCTCGAACACCTGATTGCCGCCCCCCTGCCCCCCGGCGGTGCGCTGCGTGTAACCAGACTGATCGAAAGCCTAACCGCTGCGGGCCTGTCGAAGTACAATCTTGGCGGGGCGCTGCCGGACTTGCCGCAGGGGCACCGCATCCT
>JBAVTI010000593.1:0-2453 GCA_049696055.1 Paracoccaceae bacterium
TGCCTCGTATTTGGCACGGAACAGATCGAGCTGTTCTTCGCCCAGTTCTTCGAGATCAAGCAGCGCATTATGCGCGCCTTGGGTGACCCGGATCAATTCATCCAGTTTCACCTGAATGGCTTGGGTATCGCGGTTCTGGGTATTCTGGATCAGGAACACCATCAGAAAGGTGATGATGGTGGTGCCGGTATTGATGACCAACTGCCAGGTATCGCTAAAGCCAAAGATCGGGCCGGTGACAATCCAGATCAGGATGATGCCAACGGCCAGGCTGAAGGTGCGCGGCCGCCCGGCCATGCGCGCAACGGATTTTGAAATCGCAGAGTAGCGGTCTGGTTTGGTCATGATGATTTTGTCCGTTCAAAAGCGTGCCGATCCGGTCAGGGGGCGGCACCCAAAGTAATTTCAACCGCCCGCGCTGCCGTCATGTCGCCGTCAAAGCTGCCCTTTTTCAAGAACCGGATGGTCTGGGCAATCACATCGGGGCTAAGCATCATGAAGGTATGGGTGACGGGCAGGGTGATATGCGCCCGCATGCCCGCCACTTTGGTGCTGGCCACCGACACTTTGCCATCATCCGCCCCGGTCAACACTGACGAGAAGATCGGGTTCAGTGACCGGTCCCCGGCAATCACCCCCAGCTCGAATTCCGGCAATGGCAGTGCCAGTGGCACCGACCCCGCCTTGGTGCCAAGCTGCACCCCTGCCGGGCCATTCAGCCATTCAAAGGCGCCAATCGCGCCAAAAGCATCGACGATTTCCGAGCCCCGGTTTGGCGGGGCCAGCATCACTACCCGGCCCAATTGCTTGGGCTTATGGTCCCGCAACCAGATCCGCACCAGTATGCCGCCCATCGAATGGGTGACAAAATCGACACGGGCATCGCCGCATTGTGCCACCGCCGGGCCGACCCGCGCTGCCAGGGCCGCCATCGGCTCGGTCGTCGAGGGATAGCCCTCGTTGATCACGGTGTATCCCTGCGCCTCCAGCGCTGCCTGCATCGCCAGCAGCGAGGTTTCCGTCCGTGCCAGACCATGCAGCAACACCACGCAATCGGCAGCAGCCACAGGCGTGGAAAGCAACATAAGAAAGGCAATCAGGCGCATCATCCGCGCAACATAGTCGTAGCGCCGTGCCATTGTTAGGGGCGGAAATGCCGCATTTGCATGGACAAACCGCCCGCAACGCCGCAATTTTGCGCCATGAAGCACCGCAGTCCCCGCCTTGCCACCCGCGCGCTGATCCTGGCTCAGGATCGGCTGTTGTTGGTGAACGCCTATCCCGGCGACACCTCTGATCTGTGGGGTGCCCCCGGGGGCGGCGTCAACGCCGGCACCTCACTGCCCGAAAACCTGATGCGCGAGGTTTATGAGGAAACCGGATTGCACGTGACCGTCGGCGCGCCCGCCCTGATCAACGAATTCCACGACCCCCGCAGCGGTTATCATCAGGTCGAGGTGTTCTTTCGCTGCCAAATCACGGACGCCACCCTGAACCCGGATTGGCAAGACCCCGAAGGCATCGTCACCCAGCGCCGTTTCTTCACCCAAGCCGAGATGGCGACCATTCGCTTCAAACCCGACAGCCTGCCCGCCGCCGCCTGGGGCACCACCTTGCTTTACGATCCGCTAGAGGTGATCGTGCCATGAGCCGCGCCTTTGTCAAAGAAGACGGCAATGATCTGGAGCCGCTGCCCGATCTGCCGCTGTCGCCGCACCCCAACTATGTCACGCCGCGCGGACTTGGCCTGCTGCAAGCACGGCTTGCCACGGCGCAATCGGCATTGGCAGAACTGCGCGCCCGCCCTGATCGCCTGGACAAACTGCCCGAAGCCGCGGCGGAACGCGATATCCGCTACTATGAGGCAAGGCTGCGCTCGGCGATCTTGATCAATCCCCAAAGCCTGCCGCTGACCGAGGTTGCCTTTGGCCTTTGCGTCACCGTGGCAGATGACCACGGCCTTGAGACCCGCTATGAAATCACCGGCGAAGACGAGGCCGACGCGCCCTTGCACCGCATCGCCCCCCACGCGCCACTGGCCCGCGCCTTGATGGGCGCACAGGTTGGCGATGTGGTAACATGGCGCAAACCCTCCGGCCCCGTCACCCTTGAAATCATAGGCATTTCCCATGCATATCCGCGCCCTTGACCCACAGGCCGACCGTGCTTTGGTCACTGGCTTTTTCATCGAAGTCGCCGATTACATCCGGCTGGAACGCGACGCCGACCCTGACGCGCAGGTAACGGACGAGTTTTTCACCGATGCGCCTCCCGGCTGCGACCCCGCCGCCTCGCATCGGCTTGGCCTGTTTGCGGCGGATCGTCTGATCGGCATCGCTGAAATGGCGCCGGGCTACCCTGCGGCCAGCGACGCCTATCTTGGCCTGATGCTGGTCAGCGCTTCGACCCGTGGCAAGGGGGCGGGCGTCACGCTGCTGCGGCATCTTGAAGAC
>JBAVTI010000594.1:0-1804 GCA_049696055.1 Paracoccaceae bacterium
GATATCTGAAGGCCTATACCCAAGAGTTGGAAAAATGATTGATCTTAAATGATGTGAGAAGTAGGGCGGCGCACCCCCCGCCCCCACTCCATCAAGCCCGCTTCACCAACCGGATCAGGAACAGCAAAATTACCGCGCCAATCGTCGAATGCACAATCGCCGACAAAATCCCGCCGCCCATCCCAAGGCCCAATCGTGGCAACACCAATCCCGCCACAAACGCCCCCACAATCCCGACAACGATATTTCCCAGCAGGCCATAGCCATAGCCTGAAACAATCAGCCCCGCCAACCACCCGGCGATGGCCCCGATAAACAACATCACCAGCAAGCTCTCGATACCCATAGTCAATCTCCTTTGAATTACCGTCCCGTAGGGTGCGTGATTTCACGCACCGCAACCTCGCACCACAACATAGATCAATAAACCCCGATCACCTCATACATCACCGGCTCGAACCGCGAGCATAGCCCGGCAATCTCTCGGGTCCGCGCCCGCATTTCCGGCGTCCGCAGCATTGCCATGAAATCCTCGCGACGCCGCCATTTCGAATAGTTCGCAATCCGCGTCTGCGCGTCGTTCATATGCAACCCAGCCCCAATGAATCCCGGCTGGTGGCGGATGAAATCGGCATAGGCCGACTGCAGCGCTTCCATCAGGTCGGCGGCGGTTCCGGGGGTCATCTCAAAGGTTGTCAGCACCGTCTGGCCATCGAACGCAGTGGTAATCTCTGTCATGCGAGCCTCCCTTTTGCCCAAGCCTAACCCGAACAACGTATGGCGCAAAGCCATACGTGAACCATACGCGTTGCATACATTGGATTTTTCCCTAATCTGCGGCCATGGATACAGATCATGACGCCTACAAACCCGCCCAAATCGCCGCGCTGATCGAGGGCGCGGGGGTCACCAAAGCCCGCATGGCCTTGGGGCAAATGCTGACGCTTGCCATCCTTGCCGGGGCGTTTATCGGCTTTGGCGCGGCGGCTTATGTGATGGTGATGACCGGGGCCAACCCTGCATTTGGCCCGGCTAAGCTGTTGGGCGGCATGGTTTTTTCGCTTGGCCTCATCCTGTGTGTCGTCGGCGGCGCCGAGCTTTTCACCGGCAATGCGCTGATGGTCATGGCGGCGGTGGATCGCAAGATTTCGCTGCCCGAGATGCTGCGCAGCTGGTCAGTGGTGTATGTTGGCAATTTTATTGGCGCGGTTGGGTTGGCACTGGCGTTTTGGTTCAGCGGGCTTTTGAACGAAGCCGTACCGTTCGGGGCCACGGCGATTCGGATTGCTGTGGCGAAAACATCGCTTAACCCTATGGAAATGCTGGTGAAAGGTGCGCTTTGCAATGCTTTGGTGTGCCTGGCGGTTTGGTTAACATTCTCGGCACGCGATACCACGGGCAAGATTTTGGCAATCCTTTGGCCGATATCCAGCTTTGTTTTGCTGGGGCTGGAACATTCGATTGCCAATATGTATTTGATTCCGCTGGGAATTATGGCCGGTGCGGATGTGACGATGGGGGCTGCGCTGGGTAATCTGTTCTGGGTGACCCTTGGCAATATCATCGGCGGGGCGGGGGGCGTGGCGCTGGCTTATCGCTATGCCTATCTGGGCGGAAAAAAGGTTTGAAATCATGAAGTTGCTTGACCCGGATCATCCGTTTTTCGCGCCGGTCTGGCGGCGTTGGGCAACGGGATTGGCACCGATGGCCTGGGGGGCGATGGAGCTATACACCGGCAACCCCGGCTGGGCGATTTTGTTTGGTTTTGCAGGGGCTTACGCGCTGTGGGTGCTGATTTTCAACC
>JBAVTI010000595.1:0-4286 GCA_049696055.1 Paracoccaceae bacterium
GCCGAGGCCCAGACCCTGCGCGCCCAAACCGATCTGTCCCATGCCGAAGCCGAGCTTACCCGCGCCACCGCCCTCGCCGCCCGTGGCATCCTTGCACAGCGCATGGCCGAAGACTACGCCGCGGCCGTTGAAACTGCCCGCGCCGCCCTTGCCGCCGCCCAATCCACCGTCGATCTGCAACGCGCCACCCTGTCGCGGATGCAGGCGCAGCTTCAGGGCCCGGCGACCAATCCCACCTCCGCGCAACCCGATGCCTGCTGCATCGAATTGCGCGCGCCACAGTCCGGCACCGTGCTGTCGCTGCAAAGCCCCAGTGCGCGCCCGGTGCAGGCCGGTGCGCCACTGCTGACCATCGGCGATCTGACCGACATGGAAATCGAGGTCGATCTTCTGTCCTCCGACGCCGTTCGCATTGCTGCCGGAGCGGCTGCCAGCATCGACCGTTGGGGCGGCGATACGGTCTTGTCCGCAACGGTGCGCAGCATCGACCCCTCGGCCTATGCCAAAGTCTCCGCCTTGGGGATCGAGGAACAACGCGTCCGCTGTCGCCTTGATATCCTCACCCCAGCTGCCGCCCGCATCGGGCTTGGCGATAATTTCCGGGTCTTTGTCAACATCACGGTCTGGGCGCAAGATGACGTGCTGCAAGTGCCGATTGGCGCGATTTTCCGCACCGAGGGCGCATGGATGGTGTTCCGCGATCAGGATGGCCGCGCCGAACGGGTGGCCGTCACCGTCGGCCAGATGACCGGGGTTTCGGCACAGATTCTGTCGGGCCTTGCCGACACCGACCGCGTCATAGCCTTCCCCGGCAACACGCTGGATGATGGCACAAGGATCAGCCCCCGAACCGAGAATTAATCCCGACCTCACCACCTGCCCCACATTCCCGGCCCAATATCCCGGCCCCGGCGGCTGCGGGCAACCGCCCGCGGCTAACGCCGTTTGTGGGGGCTCGATACCCGCACAAACGGCCCCCCGGTTGTCAGATCACCCCGCGCCTCACGCAAAACTGCCCTGACAAAACCACCCCCCCGATACCGCCCCGCCATGGGCGAAATACAGCCACAGCCGCTCGCCGCCCTCCACCTCCACCCGCCAGTAATCGCGCGGGCCTGACCGCCATTCGGGGTCTTCCAGCCACCACTCCGGCGCAATCCGCTCTGGCCCCACCGCCCGGCGCACCACCAGATCGCGCCTGCGCCAGCGAAACTGTGGCGGCAGATATGGCTCGCCCGGCGCGCCCACTGGCTCGGGCCGAAACAGCACCAAAGGCCGTGGCGCACGCGGCGCGGGCCAGGGTGCCGCGTGCGCCTCCGACCACGCCGCCGCCAGCACCAGCGCCGCCTTTTCCGGGATATGGCTTTGCGCCGGATGCAGCCGCGTCACCGCCTCCATGCCCAGCTTCACCCCCAGCTTGCCCACCAGATCCTCCAACGCCGTATCCGCGCCCTGCCGCGCCACCACATCCGCCGCCGCATCAACATGCCCGCGATGCTGCACCACGCTTAACGGCTCGGTCTCCACCGCCTCCAGCCGCAAACAATCAATGCCAAAGCCGGCATCAATCGCCTCCAGCTTTAGCGCCAGTAGCGGTGCAATCCGCGCCACCTCATCGGCGGGCCGCGCCAAACCCACCTCCTGCACCTCTACCCGGCCATCGCTGCAAAACGCCTGCAACCGCACCCGCCGCGCACCCCGCGCCTTTTCGCGCAACCGCACACACAGCACCGGCAACAACCGATCCACCGCCGCCTGCACATCAGCCAGCAATCCAATCGGGTCGGGAAACGTCAGCCGCACCGCAAAATGCAGCGGCGCGCGCGCAGGCGTCACCGGCTCGGGCTCCAACCCCAAGGCCTGATCCAGCCGCCGCAACACCGCCTGCCCGAACCGCCGTGCCAAAGCCCCCCGCGGCAAGCCCATGATATCCTCGACCCGCCGCAACCCCAGCCGCGCCAGCGCCGTCACCGCCTCGGGCGGCAACCGCAGCGCCGCCATCGGCAACCCCGCCAAGGCCTGCCGCATCTGCCCCGGCGCGGCAATTACCCCCTGCGGCACTCCCGGCATCCCCAACGCAGGCGCCGCCCCGCCCCGCTCCCAGTTGCGCCGCTTTGCCGCCCGTGACCGCGTCGCCCGTGCCTCTTGCGCAATTGCATCGCCGTTGCGCTCTGACACCACACCCCGCCCGGCAAACCGCGCCAACGCCCAGGCCGCCCCCGGCGTATCGGCCACCCCCGCCCGCACGCTTAACCCCAGCGCCGCACAATCCGCCTCCACCTCGGCCAGCAACCCCGCCTCGCCGCCAAACAAATGCGCACAGCCCGTCAGATCAATCACCAAACTCGCCGGCGCTTCTTGCGCCACCCAAGGCGAGAACTTGCCCGCCCAGCGCCGCAACACCGTCAGAAACGCCGCATCCCGCACCGGATCGGCGGCCCGCGTCAACAGCCCCGGACACATCGCCATTGCATCGCGCAACGGCTGCCCCAATGCCACCCCCGCCCTCTCGGCTTCGGCGTTCAGCGACACCAACACCTGCGCGCCATTCTGATCGCCCACTACCGCAAACGGCAACGGCAACGCCTCGCGCCGCCCGCGCAGCACCCGCTCTGCCGCGAGTCGCGGAAACCATAGCGAAAGAATCCGTCGGTGCGCCATCTATGTTCTCTTTTTGTTCACATTACAAAACCCACTCCCCAGAGTCGAGTCCGCCACTTTCGCGCCAAAGCAATGACATTTGCGTGAGAACCCCCGCTCTAAGACCAAGGTCTGTAGGTGCTACATAAAGTCGCATCTATCATTTCCCGGCATTTCAACCAGGGAGACTTACATTGAACCTCATCACAAAAACCCTCGCCATCGGCCTTCTGCTGGTGGGCGGCGTGGCCTACGCTGAAGGCGACGCCACTGACGCCAACGCCATTGCCCGCGAAACGCTGATGAAAACCGTCGGCATGAACACCAAGGTTCTGGGCGACATGGCAGGTGACAAAGCAGCCTTCGACGCCGCCGCCGCAACCGCCGCCAAGGCCGCCATTGCCGAGGCCGCAGGCAAAATCGCCGCCACCTTTGAAACGCAGGGCGGTGCCGACCCCACTTCCGAAGTCAAACCCGATATCTGGACCAACTGGGCTGATTTCCTGACCAAAGCCGATGGTCTGGCCACCGCTGCCGCCGCTGTTGACGTAGCCTCGCTTGAGGGCGTCAAGGCTGGCATGGCAGGATTGGGCGGCGCCTGCAAAGCCTGCCACACCACCTACCGGGTGCAACAATAATCCCCTGCGGCCCCTGCTCAGGTGGGGGCCGCAAAACACCGCCTGATCAGCCGCAGCTGATCCGCGTGATCATTTCAGCCGCGTCCACTTCGATATTCAACCGCTGGGCCGAGAAATCCATCGTCACCGCCATGCCAGGCCGTATGACACGCACGGTCTGACCAAACCGCATCGTCGCCAACACCGACGCGGACTGCCCCACCAATCCCTGCAAATCATCGGCACCGCAGGCGTTTTCGGTGGTCAACGGGTCAATCAATGGCGGGGCCACCGGTTCGGGCACACAGGCCGCCAAACCCAACGCCAAGCCAGCGATTACTATTTTTGGCATCATTCTGGGAAACATGAACCCTCCGGGTTACAAAATCGGCGCACCGGCACAGGCTGCACCCATGCCTGCCCAAAGGCTAACCCCGCAGGGTCCACCCTCGCAAGCGCGCCATCCTAAACTTCGGTTTATCCGCGCTGCTTCAGCCGCATTTGATCTGCACAATGGTCCCGGTCGCATCCAGTATAAAGTTGATGCGCGACGACATATATTGCTCTTGATCGACAATCTCGCCCAGCGGCACGATCCGGATCGGTCGGGTCACCCCTTGCGTCGCCACTGCCGAGGCCGGCTGGCCAATCAAAAACGCCTGCTCAGCGCCATGGCAGGTATCGGGTTCCTTGTCGTTCAACCCCGGCGTCAGATCGAACGGTTGCCCGGTCAACGGATCAATGCCCGGCACCGTTGGCAAGACCGGTTCCGGCGGCGCACCACAGGCCGCCAAGGCCACAAGCAGAACCGAAGAAAGAACAATAGCGCGCATGATGAGTCGTTTCCCGCGTTGCAATTTTGTCTGGTTTCGCACAGCTTGGCCGGAAATCATAGGGGAAGGATACATCATGCGCACCCGCGCCGCCGTTGCTGTTGCTGCAGGCAAACCGCTTGAAATCATGGAGGTTAATCTCGAGGGCCCCAAGTTCGGCGAGGTGCTGATCGAGATCAAGGCCACCGGCATTTGC
>JBAVTI010000596.1:0-2221 GCA_049696055.1 Paracoccaceae bacterium
GTCCAAGCGACTGGTTTCGCTGGATGGCAACACGCCACTGGATTTCACGCTGGATAGCCTGGAGGTGAAAGCCCCGAACGCGGATCAGGTGTTGGCTTTTCTGAATGCCATGGAATTTCGGACATTGACCCAGAGGGTGGCAACCAGTCTCAAGGTCGCCGCTCCAGCCATTGCCGAAGCTAAAGGTATCGAAGTCACTGGCGCGCATAGTGCCGCCACGGTGCCAACCGCCCTACCCTTCAATGCAAGCGATTACGAATGCGTCAAAGATGAAACCGCTTTGGCCCGCTGGATCGCGCATATCCGCGACCGTGGCTATGTGGCCGTCGATACCGAAACCACCAGCCTTGACGAGATGCGCGCCGAATTAGTGGGTATCTCGCTTTGCGTTGATGCGGGTCAAGCCTGCTATATCCCGCTGGGCCATCGGCAAGGCGGCGGAGATCTGTTTGGCTCGAATGCCCTGACTATCGGCCAAATGCCCGCCGAAATTGCGCTTGCCCTGCTAAAGCCGGTTCTGGAAGATGACGCCATTCTGAAAATCGGCCAGAATATGAAATACGATGCCAAGATTTTCGCACGTCAGGGTATCGTCGTTGCGCCAATCGACGACACCATGTTGATGTCTTATGCCATGCACGCGGGCTTGCACGGCCACGGTATGGATGCGCTTTGTGATCAATACCTTGGCCACACCCCGATCCCGATCAAACAACTGATTGGCACGGGCAAGGCGGCCGTCACCTTTGACCGGGTGCCAATTGACGAAGCGGTGAAATATGCCGCCGAAGACGCCGACATCACACTGCGCCTGTGGCAGTTGTTCAAGCCGCAACTGCACCGCGCCCGCGTCACCACGGTTTACGAAACCCTTGAGCGGCCGCTGGTTCCCGTGCTTGCCCGCATGGAAATGGCAGGCATAGAGGTGGATCGCGATACGCTGTCACGCATGTCCAACGCCTTTGCGCAGAAAATGGCGTCACTTGAGGCAGAGATTCACGAACTGGCGGGCGAGGCCTTTAACGTCGGATCTCCCAAACAACTTGGTGAAATTCTGTTCGACAAAATGTCGCTTCCCGGCGGAGAAAAGGGCAAAACCGGTGCCTATGCGACGGGCGCGGATATTCTGGAGGACCTTGCTACCGAACATGAACTACCCGGCAAAGTGCTGGATTGGCGACAGCTTTCCAAGCTGAAATCAACCTATACCGACGCGCTGCAAGACCATATCAACCCGGAAACCGGCCGGGTTCATACATCGTATTCGCTGACGGGGGCGGTGACGGGGCGGCTGGCCTCTACTGACCCGAACCTGCAAAACATCCCCGTGCGGTCCGAAGAAGGCCGCCGCATCCGCGAGGCGTTCGTAGCGCCAAAGGGGCGCGTCTTGGTATCGCTGGACTACAGCCAGATCGAATTGCGCATCCTTGCCCATGTCGCAGATATTCCGGCGCTAAAACAGGCATTCAAAGACGGCCAAGACATCCACGCGATGACCGCGTCGGAAATGTTCAATGTGCCATTGGACCTGATGACACCCGACATTCGTCGCCAAGCCAAGGCCATCAACTTTGGGGTGATTTACGGCGTTTCCGGCTTTGGTCTTGCCCGCAACCTGCGTATCCCGCGATCCGAAGCGCAGGGGTTTATCGACCGCTATTTTGAGCGTTTCCCCGGTATCAAGGAATATATGGACGACACGGTGAAATTCGCCAAGGACAATGGCTTTGTTCAAACCCTGTTTGGCCGCAAAATCCACACGCCCGAAATCAACGCACGCGGGCCCGGCGCGGGCTTTGCCAAACGTGCCGCGATCAACGCGCCGATCCAAGGCACTGCAGCCGACGTGATCCGCCGCGCCATGATCAGGATGCCTGCCGCAATTGCCGGGATTGACGCGAAAATGCTGTTGCAAGTGCATGACGAGTTGCTGTTCGAGGTGCAGGAAGATGCGGTAGATGCACTGATCCATGCCGCCCGCGAGGTGATGGAAAACGCCAACGATCCGGCGGTAAAACTATCGGTCAAACTGACGGTCGAGGCGGGGCAAGGCAAGAACTGGGCCGAGGCGCATTGACCCCCGACCCCGCGCGCATTCGGGCTTTTGCCACACCCCAAGACTGGGCGCATTGGCTGGCTGAAAACCATGCAACTGCACCCGAGCTTTGGCTACGCATTTTCAAAAAGGCCAGTGGCATTCAATCACTTGATTGGGAGCAAG
>JBAVTI010000597.1:0-7700 GCA_049696055.1 Paracoccaceae bacterium
CACCATGGCAGCGGCGGCCTCTTTTGCCATTGGCGCGTCAGGCGGGTTTTCTGGCGGATCGACCACCAAGCTGATGACGGCGAAAGAAGCGATGGCGGCAATGAAGTTGGCGAAGACGGCGACACAAAGCTATGCGCCACCGAAAGCCTGACTGCGGATAACGGCTAAGGCGCAAAGAAAAACCCCGCGTGACGTGCACGCGGGGTTTTGAATTTCAGCGTCTGGTTGGATCAGACGGCTTAGATCAGACGGCGGCGGGCATTGCTGCTTTGGCCTGAGCGGCGATGGCGTTGAACGCATCGGGCTCGTTCACGGCAAGATCGGCCAGAACTTTGCGGTCTACTTCGATACCTGCAAGCGCCAGACCGTTGATCAGGCGCGAATAGGTGAAGGCCGGATCAAACAGACGCACGGCAGCGTTGATCCGCTGAATCCACAGGGCGCGGAAGTTGCGCTTGCGGGTTTTACGGTCGCGCGTGGCATACTGGTTGGCCTTGTCGACGGCCTGAGTAGCGGTGCGGAAGTTGGTGCTGCGCGCGGCGTAATAGCCTTTTGCAGCCTTGATAACCTTGCGGTGGCGGGCGTGCGTTACGACGCCGGATTTAACGCGGGACATATGCTGTTCTCCTTACCGGTCGTACGGCATGTATTTCTTGACGATTTTCGCATCGGATGCGCACAGGATCATCGTCCCGGATACATCGCGAATGAACTTCGTCGAGCGTTTGATCATGCCGTGGCGTTTGCCAGCAGGGCCCGCTTTCACTTTGCCGGATGCGGTGAAGCTGAAACGCTTCTTCGCAGCGGATTTAGTCTTCATCTTGGGCATTTCCATCTCCTGGTCGGGTGGTTATCGCGCGACTCGGCATGCCACTGTGGCCGGACGCGCGGGGTATAGAGCGTGCCGTATAGGCAGGCGGCGGTTTGGGTGCAAGCAGATTCTGACGCAAGCGGCCTAGTGCAGGATACTGCCGATCACCCGAAAGAACGCTTGGGGGATATCGGCGATTTCATAGCCGCCGGGCTTTTTGGTCAGGGCAAGGAACACCAGCGTTCCCGCGATCAGCACCAGTATGGCGGCGGCGCGGGGAGGCCGGCCTTCGGAAAAGGCGGACAGGGTAGATGGGATGGCAAGCGCCCCCAGCGTAAGGCCAATAACCAGATAGAGGTCGGTATCCATTAAAATCTCCCGCTGGGGAATACGCTTGACTGTACGTAAGTTATTCAGGATCGGCGCGATAAATCAACCTTTCATCGCAGGGAGCGACGCGAAGGATGTTGGTGGTGCCCGGCACGTTGAACGGCACCCCGGCGGTGACAACGATTTGTTCCTTTTCGGTGGCAAAACCACCGCTGCGGGCGGCACGGGCGGCGGCGATGACCGCCCCTTTGAAGCGATCCTGCGGTTCGGTCATCACGCAATGGGTGCCCCATGTCAGGCAAAGGCGGCGGGCGGTGTTGACCAGCGGCGTCAGCGCGATGATCGGCACGCGGGGCCGTTCGCGGGCGACGAGGCTGACAGTGGTGCCCGATTGGGTAAAGCAGCAGATCGCCTTGATGTTGGTGGTTTCGGCGATTTCGCGGGCAGCAGACACGATGGCATCGGCCACCGAAGCCCGCGCAGCGCGGCGCGATGCCTCGATCACTTCGCGGTAGGTCGGATCGGATTCGACCGAGATTGCGACGCTGTTCATCGTGGCGACCGCCTCGATCGGATAGGCACCGGCGGCGGATTCGGCGGAAAGCATGACGGCATCGGCACCTTCATAGATGGCGGTGGCGACGTCGGACACCTCGGCGCGGGTGGGCATCGGCGATTCGATCATCGATTCCAGCATCTGGGTGGCGACGATCACCGGTTTGGCAGCGGCACGCGCGCCCCGCACCAGTCGTTTCTGGATCGGCGGCACGTCATGCACCGGGCATTCAACGCCCAGATCGCCGCGCGCCACCATGATGCCGTCAGACACCGCAAGAATGGCGTCGTAGGCTTTGACCGCGGCAGGCTTTTCGATCTTTGACAGAATGGCGGCGCGGCCTTTGGCCAAAGCCCGCGCCTCGGTTACGTCTTCGGGACGCTGAACAAAGGACAGGGCAAGCCAATCGACCCCCAGCTCGCAGGCAAATTCAAGATCTTTGCGGTCTTTGTCAGACAGCGCGGGCACGGGCAGCACCACGTCGGGCACATTCACGCCCTTGCGGTTGGAAATCGTGCCGCCAACGGTGACCGTGCAATTGGCAAAATCCTTGCCGCAGGCATCAACATGCAGGCGGATCTTGCCATCATTGACCAGCAGCGAGGAGCCAGGCTCGAGGGCTGCAAAAATCTCGGGGTGGGGCAGGTTCACGCGGGCAAGGGTGCCAGGTGTCGGATCAAGATCCATCCGGAACTTGGCCCCAGAGACCAGATCTTCGCCCGCAGGATTGGCAAAGGTGCCAACGCGCAGTTTGGGGCCCTGAAGATCGGCGAGAATGGCGATCGGGCGACCGGTGTCAGCCTCGATCTGACGGATGATGACGTGGCGGGCGCGGATATCTTCGTGGGTGCCATGCGACATGTTCAGGCGAAACACGTCGGCACCCGCCTCATACAAGGCGCGGATGGTCGCATAGTCACTGGAGGCGGGCCCGAGGGTAGCCACGATTTTTACGTTGCGAAGGCGTCTCATGCTGCCTCGATCCTTTTTCATTTTCACTGATGTTCTGAGCCGAGGGCGTTATGGCGGAAAACTTGGCATCGGGCAACCTGCGGTTATGGTAGCGGTAACATTTTGCCGGAATAAGGGGGATTTCCTGCGGTGTTATTAGCAGAATGCCCAGTTTTTGGGCAGTTTTCAGCGGATCAGAATAGCGATTCCCCTTTCGGTCGGCAAAGATTAAACCTGTATGAGATTGGCAGGTGAAGAAAAGATGACCCGAGACCCGTTTCAGATTTTTGGTGAAAGCCGCCCCGGTCGCTGGTTGGTGACCTGTGATCATGCCAGCAACCGGGTGCCACCGGACGTGGGCGGCGGCAGTTTGGGGATCAGCGACGCCGATATGGCGCGGCACATCGCCTATGATGTGGGGGCGGCGGGGTTAAGCCGCGCCTTGGCCGAGGCGCTGGACAGCCCGGCGATTTGTTCGGATTTCAGCCGGTTGGTGATTGATCCGAACCGGGGTGTGGATGACCCGACACTGGTGATGCAGCTGTATGACGGCACGATTATTCCCGCCAATCGGCATGTCGATGCTGCCGAGGTTGAGCGGCGTTTGAACCACCTCTACTGGCCCTATCATGCGGCCTATGCCCGGTTGGCGGCGCGGCGGCCCGATACGGTGATTTTGGCGATCCACAGCTTTACGCCCTGTCTGAAGGGGCGTGGCCTGCGGCCCTGGCAGGTGGGAGTGCTTTATTCGCATCAGGATGAGCGGTTCTCGCAGGCGTTGATCGCGCGGCTGATGGCAGAGCCGGATCTGTGCGTGGGCGACAATGAACCCTATGCCGGGCATCTGCCGGGCGACGCAATTGACACCCATGCGCTGGTGCCGGGGCGGTTGAACACGCTGATTGAATTACGCAATGATCTGATCGAAACCCAAGCGCAGCAGGTGGCTTGGGCTACGCGGCTGGCACCGATTTTGACCGAGGTGCTGGCAGCGTTTTAGGGCGGAATGCGTTTATTCGGAACCCGAATTCACCCCAGGAACCGGGCAAATTCTGACGTCATGAGCCCGATGGAATGTAGTGCGCTCTGGTGCGGGCGCTTTTCGTTGGTCGACAGCGAAAAGCACCCGCAGGGCGCGATGAGCCGCCGGGTCAGACGGCGGCTTTGCGCATTTCTTCCAGATAGATTTCCCGCAGGCGGGTGGCGATGGGGCCGGGTTTGCCGGTGCCCAAGGTTGCGCCATCAATCTCGACCACGGGCATGACGAAGGCAGAGGCCGAGGTGATGAAAGCCTCGGAGGCGGATTTGGCTTCGGCGATGGTGAAGGGGCGTTCCTCAACCTCCATCTGCGCTTCGGCGGCGAAACGCAGCACGGCGCTACGGGTGATGCCGTGCAAAATGTCGTTGGACAACTGGCGGGTGATGATGCGGTTGCCCTTGACGATATAGGTGTTGTTCGAGGTGCCTTCGGTGACAAAACCATCCTCGACAAACCACGCGTCATCGACGCCTGCCTTTTTGGCCATCATCTTGCCCATCGACGGGTACAGCAGTTGCACGGTCTTGATATCGCGGCGCGCCCAGCGTTGGTCGGGAATAGAGATCACCTTGAGACCGGTTTTCGCGGCGGGCGTGTCGGCCATGCCGGGTTTGTTTTGGGTAAACAGCACGATGGTCGAGGGCGTGGTTGCCGGATCGGGAAAGGCAAAGTCGCGGTCGCCGGGGTTGCCACGGGTGACTTGCAGGTAAACCATGCCTTCAACGATGCCGTTACGGGCGACAAGTTCGCGGTGGATGGCCAGAAGTTCGTCCATGGTGACGGGGCTGGCCATATCAAGTTCCGACAGGCTGCGGGCAAGGCGAATGGCATGGCCTGCGAAATCGACCAGCTTGCCGTCGAGAACCGAGGTCACTTCGTAGACGCCATCGGCCATCAGGAAACCCCGGTCGAAGATCGAGATTTTGGCATCAGCTTCGGGCAGGTAGTCGCCGTTTACATAGACGGTTCTGGTCATCGCATTATCCCCACAAGGCCGCGCTCGGCGGGTGAACACCTGCTTTGTCGTAAAACAGGGGGTTTTCGCGGTCTTCTGCCAGAAGCAGCGGGCCGTCAAGATCTACATAGGCGCAAGATTGCGCAACAAGGGTGGCCGGGGCCATCGCCAGCGACGACCCGACCATGCAACCAACCATTTGGGCAAAGCCCATGGCGCGGGCAGAATCGCGCAAGCGCAGGGCCTCGGTCAGGCCGCCGGTCTTATCAAGCTTGATATTGATGACGTCGTATTTGCCCTTTAGCGCGGCAAGGCTGCGGCTGTCATGGCAGGATTCGTCGGCGCAGACCGGCAGCGGGCGGGCGATTTCCGTCAGCATCTCATCCTGACCTTCGGGCAGCGGTTGCTCGACCAATGCCACGCCAAGCCGGATCAGATGCGGGGCGAGGTCTTGGTAGATGTCTGTGGTCCAGCCTTCGTTGGCGTCAATGATGATGGTGCTGTGCGGCGCACCTTTGCGGACGGATTCAAGGCGCGGCATATCGTCAGGCGTGCCGAGTTTGATCTTCAGGATCGGGCGATGGGCGTTTTTGGCGGCGGCAAGGGCCATGTTTTCGGGGCTATCCAGCGACAGGGTATAGGCGGTGATCATGGGTTTTGGCGCGGGCAGGCCCAACAACTCCCACACGCGACGGCCTGCGGTTTTGGCGGCCAGATCCCACAGCGCGCAATCGACGGCATTGCGGGCGGCACCGGGGGGCAGCAAGCTTGGCAGGGTATCAAGAGTGACGTCGGGCGGCAGGCTTTGGATCTGGTCGGTGACCGAGGCGAGGGTCTGGTTATAGCGCGGATAGGGCACGCATTCACCCCAGCCGGTAACGCCACCCCGCGTGATGCGGACGGTCAGCACGCGGGCTTCGGTGCGTGAGCCGCGCGAGATGGTGAAGGTTTGCAAAAGGCGAAACGTATCGGGGGTGACGGTGATCATGAAGGGGGCCTTGGTCGCTGGGGTCGGGCGGATCAATAAAGCGGGTAGGTGGGCACGACACCGGATTGCTTTACCGCCTGCAGCAGTTCGGCCAAGGGAATAAAGGCCAGAAACACCAAGGCATCGGCAAAATTGACCCGGATGGCCCTGACCGATGCGGTGATGGTTGCCGGGCTTTTGAACAGCGAGAAGTTGGGGAAAATGCGCGGAACACGGGCGGCATAGATGCCGTAAGCCGGCCCAAAATGCGACCGAAGGAACCCTTCTTCGCGGGCGGCAGTCGCCGAAAGGATCCAGTACACCGACAGGCCAAAGAACAAGCTCAGCGTAAAGCTGCCCAGCATCAGACCGAACCCCAGCACGCCAATGGTAGAGAACAGGTAAAGCGGGTGGCGGCACATTGAATAGGGCCCGTCTTGCATGACGGTCTGGTTCTTGATGGCGCCAATATAGAGGATCGACCAGAACCGCCCCAACACGGCGGCAACGACGAAAAGGACGCCGCAAACCTCGAGGATATCCGACATCCACGGACTTTCCACCCAGGCAGAACTGGTGAACAGGGTCAGCGGTGCTGCCAGAACGAAAAAGATCCGTAGCGCCGCGATGCGGATGCTTTGGTTGACGGGTTTGGGGCTGAAAGTTTTAGCGGCGGGCGTGGCGGTCATTCGGGTTCCTTGTTCGGGGAGACTATCCGTCTGTCAAGGCTGGCTAGGAGCGGGCGACGCATTGGTCAAGTGAATTTCTTTTAACAACCGGCTTGCGGCGGCGCGGCGGGAAATGCTGCGGGTGCAAAAGCGGCTTGCGCGAGGTTGCGCAATAATCTATCGAAACGACACACGCTTACGAAACATCCTTACCAAGAGGCCTCGCCTATGAGCTTTCGCATTCAACCCGCCCCCCCTGCCCGCCCGAACCGTTGCCAGCTGTTTGGCCCCGGATCACGGCCCGCGTTGTTTGAGAAAATGGCGGCGTCTGCGGCGGATGTGATCAACCTTGATCTGGAAGACTCGGTTGCCCCCAGCGACAAGGATGCGGCGCGGGCCAATATCATTGCGGCGATTGGCGCGGTGGATTGGGGCAAAAAGACCCTGTCGGTGCGGATCAACGGGTTGGACACGCCATGGTGGTACCGCGATGTGGTGGATTTGCTGGAACAAGCCGGGGATCGGTTGGATCAGATCATGATCCCCAAGGTGGGTTGCGCCGCCGATGTATATGCGGTGGACGCGCTGGTGACAGCGGTCGAGCGTGCCAAGGGGCGGACGCGGCCGATTACGTTTGAGGTGATCATCGAATCGGCGGCAGGAATTGCCCATGTCGAGGAAATTGCAGCGTCCAGCCCGCGGCTGGTGGCGATGTCTTTGGGGGCTGCGGACTTTGCCGCCAGCATGGGGATGCAGACCACGGGCATCGGCGGGACGCAGGAGAATTACTATATGCTGCGTGAGGGCGTGCGGCATTGGTCTGATCCTTGGCACTGGGCGCAGGTGGCGATTGTGGCGGCCTGCCGGACCCATGGGATTTTGCCCGTGGACGGCCCGTTTGGCGATTTCTCGGATGATGAAGGGTTTCGCGCGCAGGCACGGCGGTCGGCGACGCTGGGCATGGTGGGAAAATGGGCGATCCACCCCAAGCAGATAGCGTTGAGCAACGAGGTATTCACCCCCTCCGAGGCGGCTGTGGCCGAGGCGCGCGAGATTTTGGCGGCGATGGCAGCGGCGAAAGCCCGTGGCGAGGGGGCGACGGTGTTCAAGGGACGGCTGGTGGATATCGCCTCGATCAAGCAGGCCGAAGTGATCGTGCGGCAATCGGAAATAATCGCCGGGGCGTGAAGCGATCGGCTGTGCATCGGAATCGTTGACAGAACGCCCTGAAAGCGGGCAAACAAGGCGCAGCACTGCGCTGATTGGTCGCAGTTTGCAAAAATACCCGCGCGGCGGAGGGAGAGGAGGCCCGACGTCGCACCTCGTGGGAGGATGCACGCCCCGGACGTAAAGTCTGGGGCGCTGCTGTTTACGGCTGGAAATTTTTGGCTGTTCACCAAACTGACTACTGCCGTTCCCAATG
>JBAVTI010000598.1:0-2388 GCA_049696055.1 Paracoccaceae bacterium
GGATATTTGCGTAAGGTGAAACGGGCAGGGGTATGACGCCACTCGGGGATCGGTTTCGCGGGCATCACGCCGCGCGGATCGCGGGCGCGGCACCAACGCAGGCGGGTATCGCGTCCGTGATTGCCGATCGCCCGGCCGCAGTCGCGCTGCGCCAGGCCTTGGCCGCATCGGCAGCTGGGGTGGCGTTTCGCATTGGCGAGGGTGGCCCGCCCCCCGCGCCAAGCACCCTGCCGCTGTTTGAGACGCTGACGTCGGGCACCTCGGGCCAGCCCCGGCGCATCCGGCGCAGCCATGCCTCGTGGATCGCCAGCTTTGCGGTGAATGCGCGGTTGTTTGGCATCGGCCCCGGCGTGCGGGTGGCGGTTTTGGGGCGACTTTTGCACTCGCTGTCGCTTTATGGCGCGCTCGAGGCGCTGCATCTGGGGGCCGATCTGCACCTGTTGGATGGTTTGCGCCCCGACCGCCAGCGCGCCGCCTTGGCAGGGGCCGCTGTGCAGATCCTTTACGCCACCCCCGCCCAGTTGCGCCTGCTGCTAGAGGCCGGGGGGCCAGCGCTGCCCGATCTGCGTTTTGTGCTGGTCGGCGGATCAAAGCTGGATGCCACCCTGCGCGCGGGCCTGCAAAACGCCTGCCCAAACGCCGATCTGCGCGAGTTTTACGGGGCCGCCGAGGCAAGTTTCATCACCCTTGCCGGTGCCGATACGCCCGCAGGATCGGTGGGCGCTGCCTATCCCGGCGTGCAGATCGAGGTGCGCGATTGCCTGGCCGGAATTGGCCAGATCTGGGTGAAAAGTCCCTACCTTGCCGAAGGCTATGCCACCATCGAGCCAACGGGTGCCCAGTGGCAGGACGGCTGGCTTTCGGTGGGTGAAATGGGCGAGATCAGGGCCGGATATTTGTTCCTTGCCGGGCGCGCCGGGCGAATGGTCACCATTGCCGACCAAAACGTCTTTCCCGCAGAGATCGAGGATTTTATGCTGACGCTGCAAGGTGTTACCCGCGTGGCCGTGCTGGCCCGCAAAGACCCTTTGCGCGGTCATATGCTTGCCGCTGTGGCGATGGGTGACCCTACGCAAACAGCCACCATCTTTGCCGCCTTACGCGCCCGCTATGGCCCGCTAAAGGCCCCGCGAACCCTGCATTGGCGCACGGATTGGCCGCAACTTGCCGCGGGAAAGACCGATCTTGTGGCGCTGGAAAGGGCCTATCCATGACCGCCTATATCATCGCCGCCCGCCGTACGGCGGTAATGCCGCGCGGCGGGGCGTTCGCGGCACTGCCGCTGCAAGACATCGCTGCCCCGGTCATCGCCGCCTGCCTTGCCGATGCTGGCCTTGCCCCCGAACAGGTCGGCGAGTTGATCCTTGCCAATGCCTTGGGTGCGGGCGGCAATCCGGCGCGGATCGTGGCGCTGGCCTCGGGCCTGCCCGAACGCGTGGCCGGGCTTTCGATTGACCGGCAATGTGTGGGCGGGCTTGATGCGCTGCGGCTGGCGGCGGCGATGATTGCAGCAGGGCAGGCCGAAGTTGTGGTGGCTGGCGGCGTTGAAAGCTATTCCCGCCGCCCGTTGCGTCTGCGCACCGATCCCGCAGGGGGGCCGCCCGTCGCCTATGATCAACCGCCGTTCACACCGTGGCCCGACCGCGACCCCGATATGGCCGCTGCCGCCGCAGCCTTGGCTGTGCGCTTGCGGATCAGCCGCGCCGCACAGGATGATTGGGCGGTGCAAAGCCACGCCCGCGCACTGGCAGCCCAACCTCGGCTTGCCGCCGAAATTGTCGCCCTGCCGCAGGGCCACACTGATGGCTTCACCCGCGCGCTTAGCCCGGCACTTGCCACAAGGGCCACGGCACTGACCGGCAGCATCACCGCCGCCAATGCCGCCATTGCCGCCGACGGCGCTGCGTTCTGCGTTGTGGTCTCGGCGCGCCTTGCCGCCCGCGCGTCGCGTGCCTTGCTCATCCGCGCCAGTGCCACGCTTGGTGGCACGCCGCATCAGCCCGGCACCGCGCCCCTTGCCGCCATCGCCGCCAGCTTGTCTGCCGCAGGCCTGACCCCGGCCGCCCTGACCCACGCCGAGATCATGGAGGCCTATGCCGTCCAGGCCATCGCCTGCGTGCAAGGTGCAGGCCTGAACCCCGCTTGCGTCAACCAAGGCGGCGGGGCTTTGGCGCGCGGCCACCCCATTGGTGCCTCGGGCGCCATCCTTGCAGTGCGGCTGTTTCACGACCTGCAGCAGGGCCCCGGCCTTGCCGCCATCGCCGCCGCCGGGGGCATCGGCACCGCGCTGGTGCTGCAAGCCTGACGCCCCTCAAACGAAATACCCAGCCCCAAAGGGGGCAGAGCGTTCCCGCCTCAGGCCCGCGACAACAACGCACCCGGGCGCAC
>JBAVTI010000599.1:0-19621 GCA_049696055.1 Paracoccaceae bacterium
GTGCTGTATGGTGCAAGCCAAGGTAAACGTTGATCCTTTGAAATGACCAAAGGCCGTCCGGCATGACCGGGCGGCCCGACAAATTTCGCCGCCCGTTCGAGACTTGTTTTCGGAATCGCAGGTGCAGGGGAAGCAACGAGGAAAGCCATGACCAAAGCGGAAACTCCAAAGCCAAGCCAAAGATTGCAGATCGGGCGATTGCTGCGCCGACCAGAGGCGGGGTCCTTCATCGGACTGGTCGTCGTATACGTGTTTTTCGCGGCGCTGGGCGGAGCGACGTTTTTGGGGGCGCCGGGCTGGTCGAGCTTTCTGAACATGGCAGCCGAGGTTGGCATCGTGGCGCTGCCTGTCGGGCTTTTGATGATCGCAGGACAGTTTGACGTGTCGGTCGGCGCGGTGGTGCCGGCGGCGGCGCTGACGGTTGGCATTGTCACCGGCCATTACGCGTTTCCGGCTATTGTCGGTATTGCCGCCGGTCTTGGCGTTGGCTTGCTGATCGGCTTTATCAATGGCTATCTTGTCACCCGCACCACGATCCCGTCGCTGATCATCACCATTGGCACAATGTTTGCAGTCATGGGGCTGTCGCTGGGCTTTACCATGCTTTTGCATGGCAGCACCGGCGTCTTCATCACGCCTGATGCCGCCACCAAGTTCGTGCTTGGACAATTCATCGGCGGCATGTTTCAGGTGACGATGATCTGGTGGGGACTCTTCATCGCCGGGATTTTCTACCTTTTGCACATCTCACCATGGGGCAACTGGGTGTTCGCGCTGGGGGGCGACCGCGAAAGCGCCCATAATGCGGGTATTCCGACCAAGCGGTTGACAATACAGCTTTTCATGATGTCGGGGTTCGCTGCGGCCTTTGTCGGCGTCAGCCAGATCATGACCTATTCCGCCGCACAGGTTGCCGCAGGCCATAGCTTTATCTTCAACTCGATCATGTGTGTCGTCATCGGCGGCGTGTTGTTGAACGGCGGGGCCGGTTCGGTTGTGGGCATTGTTCTGGGCACGCTGACCTTTGCCATTGTGAACCAAGGCATCTTCTTTTCCGGACTGGATCCCAACTTCGGCTCGATCATCATCGGGGCGCTTTTGTTGACGGCCGTTCTGTCGAACGACAGCTTCCGGGCTATGGCGCTGCGCTATGCAGCAAAGAAGAAGTGAGGGCGTAGCCATGGACCTGATCAATAGCCTGCTGCGCCGCCCCTCTGCTGCTTCGGTGTTAAGCCTTGTCGGCGTGCTGGCCTTCTATGTCATCTTTGGCGGCGTTGATCTGGTCAACCTTGCTGGGGCGGCAAGCTGGGTCAATTTCGCGGCCAACCTTGGCATCGTGGCCATGCCCGTCGGCCTTTTGATGATCGCCGGAGAGATGGATATCTCAATCGGCGCGATGATCCCGGCGGGGTCGATCACCACGGCGATCCTGTCGGGCCATTACGGTCTGCCCATCGAAGTTGGCATGGCGGGGGCCTTGGCCTTGGGCGTGCTGGTCGGGCTGATCAACGGCATTTTGGCGGTGCGTACCACGGTGCCGTCGCTGATCGTCACGCTGGGCACGCTGGTTGGGATGCAAGGCATCGTTCTGTCGGCCGCGATCCTGCTGACCGGCAATGCCAGCGTTCCCTTGCAGGCACCGGACTGGGCCAAGATTGTTTTTGGCCAGTTGATCGGCGGCAGTCATCAGGTGATCATCCTGTGGTGGCTGGGCTTTGCGGTCGTCTTCGGCTTCGTCCTGCACAAGACCCGCTACGGCAACTGGATCTTCGCGCTTGGCGGCGACAAGGTTTCGGCCCGCAACGCCGGTATTCCCACCGCGCGGCTGACCATCACGCTGTTCATCCTGTCTGCCACCGCGGCCAGCTTTGTCGGCATGTGTCAGGCGATCCAGTTCAACTCGGCGCAGGTGTCGGGCGGGATGGGATATATCTTCAACGCCATCTGCTGCGTGGTGGTGGGCGGCGTGCTGCTGACCGGGGGCTTTGGTTCGATCGTCGGCATCTTCATGGGCACCGTTACCTTCGCGGTGGTCGCCCAAGGCATCTACTTTACCCAGATCGAACGCAACTGGTCGAACCTGATCATCGGCATCACGCTGCTGTTGGCCGTGGCGATGAACGAAAGTTTCCGCAAAATGGCGTTGAGCGCCGCAACCAAGAAGGGGACCAAGCGATGACCGCTCCGATCCTGGAACTGAGAGGCGTCAACAAAAGTTTTGGCCCGATTGATGTGCTGCACGACATCAATCTGACGCTGCGGGCGGGCGAAGTGCTGTGCCTGCTGGGTGATAATGGCGCGGGCAAATCTACCGTGATCCGGCTGCTGTCGGGCGTGCACAAGCCAACCTCGGGCGAGATTTTGATTGATGGCAAACCGGTCAACTTTGCCTCACCGCGCGATGCGTCGGAAAATGGCATCGCTACGGTGCACCAGTTCGGCGGCACATTCCCGTTGATGTCGATCGGGCGCAGCTTCTTTGTGGGGGTAGAGCCGACCAAGGGCTGGGGGCCGTTCAAGGTGTATGACCGCAAACGTGCCAATGCGATTGCGGTCAAGGCGGTGCAGGATTTTGGCATCACCCGGATCGACGATGGCGACCGTCTTGTGGGCGGCCTGTCGGGGGGCGAGCGTCAATCGCTGGCCATTGCCCGCGCGGTTCACTTTGGCGCGCGGGTGTTGATCCTGGATGAACCCACCGCTGCGTTGGGGGTCAAACAAGCTGCCCACGTGTTGCGCATCGTCAACGAAGCCAAACGGCGCGGGCTGGCGGTTGTTTTCATCACCCATCAGGTGATGCACGCGATGGCCGTGGGTGATCATTTCGCGGTGCTGATCCGGGGCGCGATTGCCGCGGATTTCCGCAAGGGCGAACGCACGCGGGAAGAAATTACCGATCTGATGGCAGGCGGCGAAACCATGGCGACGCTGGAAGCCACCATCGAAGGCTATATGGAAAGCCACGATGGTCACCCACCGCATGTGGCCTGACTTTCCCCCGGGGTGTGACACGTAACACCCCGAGTGCCAGCATCAGCTCTCCACACTGATCTGGCGATGCGACGGGTCCGGGCTGCTTTGGTGGCCCGGACCACCAGTCTCGGCCCGCAATCGGGCTGGGGATTTTTCAACCAAAGTTGCAAGCGGGAACAAGATGACAGTGCGAATTGCGGTGATCGGCGCGGGGCTGATGGGGGCGGACCACGCCCGGATAGTGGCCGAAGATCTGCCGGACGCCCAGCTTCAGGTGGTCTGCGACATGGACCAGGCTCGGGCGAAATCGGTGGCAGCTGCGCTTGGCGCGCAGGATGTGGCCAGCGACCCCGAGGCGGTGATTGCGCGGGCGGATGTCGATGCGGTGATCATTGCCAGCCCCGATTTCACCCATGCGCCACTGTCTTTGGCCTGCATCAAGGCGGGCAAGCGGGTGCTGTGCGAAAAGCCGCTGTCGCAATCTGTTGCCGAATGTCTGACGGTGATGCAGGCCGAACAGGCCGCTGGCGCGCGCTTTGTCCAGCTTGGCTTCATGCGCCGCTATGATCAGGCCTATGTCGAGATGCGCCACGCCCTGACCTCGGGCCAGCTTGGCCGGGCATTGATGATGCACAACTTTCACCGCAACGTCGCCACCCCTGCCGCCGATTTCACCGGTGCTATGGCGATCACCAATTCTGCCCCGCATGAGTTTGATGTCGTCCGCCATGTGCTGGGCTGCGAATACGCTACCATCGCCGCGTGGCAACCGAAACGGTCGGACGCGCTGGTGGCCCCGGTGTTTATGGTGCTGGAAACCACCGATGGTCAGATCGTCAATATCGAGATCAACAACAATGCTGCTTACGGCTATGACGTGCGCGCCGAACTGGTGGGTGAGGCTGCTTCCATCGCCATGAACCACGTAGCCTACACCCGCACCGACCGTGCGCTGACCACCGGCTTGGCCTACGAATCCGACTGGCGCGGGCGTTACGGCGAGGCCTACCGCCGCCAGAACCGGGCTTTCCTGCGTTTTGTGCAGACCGGTGTGTACCCCGAAATCGCCGCGTCGTGCTGGGATGGCTATGCGGCCTCAGTGGTGGCCGAAACTGGCGCTCGGGCGTTGAAAGAGGGCCGCAAGTTGCCCGTTGAAATGATCACCAAACCGGAGCTCTACGCATGAAACTGGGGTTTGTATCCGACAGTCTTGGCGGGCTGAGCTTTGAAGCCATGCTGGATCACGCCGTGCGTATGGGGGTGTCTGGCGTCGAGGTGAACACCTGCGGCTGGTCCACCGCGCCGCATTTTGACCTGAAGGCGATGCTCGGCAATGCCGCCGCGCAACGGGCATTCAAGGCCGCCTTTGCAGATCGTGGTTTGGAAATCATCAGCCTGAACGCCAACGGCAACCCGCTGCACCCGACCGATCCGGCGCAAGGCGCTGGCTTGCGCGACACCATTCGCGTGGCGGGCGAGTTGGGCATCAAGACCGTCTGCACCATGTCGGGCCTGCCTGCGGGCAATGCCACCGATACCATGCCGAACTGGGTGGTATCGTCTTGGCCGCCCGAAACCCAAGCCATCCTGCGCTATCAGTGGGAAGAAAAACTGCTGCCGTTCTGGGACGAAATTGCAGGTCTTGCCAAGGCCAACGGTGTCGAACGTATCGCGCTGGAATTGCACGGTAATCAGGTTGTCTACAATGTGCCGTCGCTTTTGAAACTGCGCGCCGCCGTAGGGCCAGTTCTGGGCGCAAACCTTGACCCCAGCCATCTGTTCTGGATGGGTGCCGATCCCTTGGCGGCTGCCGGGGCTTTGGGGGAGGCGCTCTATCACGTCCACGCCAAAGACACCTTCCTGAACGCACCGGTGCAGGCCACCACCAGCCTGCTGGAAAACGGCAGCCTGATGAACATTGCGGCCCGATCATGGTCTTACATCACACTTGGCTTTGGCCATGGCGAGGAATGGTGGCGGCAATTCTGTTACCGCCTGAAGATGGCGGGCTATGACGGTTGGCTGTCGATTGAACATGAAGACGTGCTGCTGAACTCTTTGGAGGGCCTCGAAAAATCCGTGGCCCTGCTGCAAGGCGTCATGCCCGCTGCCCCTGCCGATTATAAACCCCAAGCGATCTGAGAACCCATCATGCCCTGGATTGACGCCTGCGCCGCCGACCTTCCCGCCGAGGAAGCCCGCCGTTTCGACCATGCGGGCCGCACCTATGCGATCTATCGCAACCACGAAGACGCCTATTTCTGCACCGATGGCCTGTGCACCCACGAGGACGTGCATCTGGCCGATGGTCTGGTGATGGAAAACACCGTCGAATGTCCGAAACACGCCTCGATCTTCAACTTCGCCAGTGGCGAGGTTGAAACTCCGCCCGCCTGCAACAACCTGCGCCGCTATGCGACCCGTGTTGAAGCCGGCCGTATCCTGATCGAGGTTTAAGATGACCTTTCAACTTGCCGCCTGCGCCGAAATGCTGTGGCGCGACCGCCCCATCGAGTGGCGCGCCAGCCGCCTGAAAGAAATGGGCTTTGGCGTCGGCCTGTGGAACTGGCCCGCACATGATCTGGCCAAGCTGGAGGCCACCGGCGCCAGCTTTACCATCATGAACGGCTATCTGCAGGGCCGTCTGGCCGATGACGCGGGCGCGGATATGCTGCTGAAATCGGCCTATGAGACCGCGCAGGTCGGCAAGCGTTTGGGCGTGCATCGGCTAAATCTGCACGGCACCGGCCTTGGCGATGGCGGCATTCCGATCTGGCAAACGCAGGCGGTCACCGGCGCGATGTGGCTGAAAGCCCGCGATACCTTGATGCGCATCTGCGATCTGGCCGAGGCGGAAGGCGTGGTTTTCACGCTTGAAAACCTGAACCTGCTGGATCATCCCGGTTGCCCGTTTGGCTCTACCGCCGATGTGCTGGCGCTGGTGTCTGCGGTCAACCGACCGCAGTTGCGCATCAACCTTGATCTTTATCACACTCAGATCGGCGAAGGGGATTTGCTGCGCTGGTGCGAAAAGTGCCTGCCTTGGGTGGGCGAAATTCAGGTGGCCGACAACCCTGGTCGATGTGAGCCGGGCACCGGCGAGATCAACTATCACGGCGTGGCAAAGGGCTTGAAACAGATGGGATATTCCGGCCCCGTCGGCATGGAGGCTTTTGCCGCCGCCGACCCGGAAGCCGCCCTTCACGCCTTTCGCAACGCATTCACGATATAGGAAAAACCATGGGCATGTATCACAACCGTCCGCATGTGCACGACATCCGCGCGATGAAGTCACGCGGCGAGAAGATCTCGATGCTGTACGTCAGCACCCATGACGAGGCGGCAGCAGCGGCGGCGGCGGGCATCACCATGCTGTCGATTGAAGGCCGGGTGTTTGACGCCGAAATGCGTGAAGCGGCGGGCGATTGCTTTGTGCAGGTGGGCCTGCCCTATGGCGGCTGGGGCAGCTTCAATGGCCGCCCGCTGGCGACTGCGGAAGATTATCTGCGCGCGGCCTTCCATTTCGCGGCGCTGGGCGGCGACGCTTACTATTGCGCGGCCTCTTATGACATCCAAAAGACCTTGGCCGACAATCATATTCCGGTCGTGGCCCACATCGGCCTGATCCCGTCGTATATCAGCTGGACCGGCTGGCGCGCTGTGGGCAAGACGGCGAACGAGGCGCTGCACCTGTGGCGGCACACCCAAAAGCTGCAGGACATCGGTGTGTTTGCCGCTGAACTAGAGGTCGTGCCCGACCGCGTGGCGAAATACCTGACCGAGAATTCCTCGCTGATCATGCTGGGCATGGGCGCGGGCAAATACGCGGATGCGCAGTATCTGTTCACCGAAGATGTCTGCGGCTATGGCAAGAACCACAAGCCCCGCCACGGCAAGGTCTACCGCACCCTTGGCCCCGAGATAGACCGCATCCAAGCCGAACGCATCGCCGCCTTTTGCGACTTCAAGGCGGATGTCGCCTCGGGTGGCTATCCGGCGGCAGAGCATACGGCCGCGATCAAGGACGATGAGTTTGAGGCGTTCCTGAACAGTGCTGCAGGCTGAACCCATGTTGCGAACGCTAACGCCGCCGCACTTTTGGTAAAGGCTCCGTGGCGCGCAGACCAGCTTGTCGTTGCTTAAAGCATGTCTGCTTGGCGAAATTTGCTCAAGGTATCTTGAGGTGTGGCCAATGACGGCGATCGGTTGACTTTGCACTTTGCTTGGGGCGGGATCATGTGTGTTCATCGATGCCAAACAGGATGCGAAACGTCGTCAGGGCTTGTGCGGGAAGAAGCGTGATCTCGGCGCGATGCGCGGCCAACAGGTTGTGTACCACCGAAAGCCCCATGCCGGTGCCGCCCGTTTCACGCCGTGTGGTGAAAAAAGGCTGGAAGATGCGCCCCTCGTTACCTGCCGAGATACCGCGGCCGTCATCGGACACATCAAGTATTACCCGCCCCGTGTCGGCGCTGGAGGCAAATGCCACGCGTCCCGCCCCGTGTTCGGCAGCATTGCGCAGAAGCTGGCCCAGAACCATCATCATACCCTCTGGCGCGATCGGCAGCGGTAAGGTTTCGCCGTTGGTGGACAGAGTCAGGCCGGGGAAGTCGGGTGCCAGCGCAGGTATGAGGTCGGCCAGCCGCGATTGACCCAGATACCGCACCTCACGAGCCTGTGCAGCACTGCGCAAGGCGGCCAGTTGTGCCTCGATCTGCACCCGGGCGCCGTCGATCTCACGCAGCAATCGTCGGTCATCAAGTGACAGGCCGCCGCCATCTTCGAGCAATTCCGCCGCCGCGCGGATCGCCGAAACGGGCGTTTTCAACTCGTGCGTGACGTGGTCGGTATAGGCGCGGATCGTGGCCTCGCGGTCGCGCAGCGCCTCAGCCATGGCGATCACGCGACGCGCAGTTACCGCTGTTTCGCGCGTCCCGAAATGCGCCGGTGGCGGGGCGGTATGAGCCGCCTCCTGCGCGCGGGCGTAAGCTTCGAGTGCGCGGATCGGGCGCAGGAGGAGGCGCTGTAGCAGCCAGCCGAGCAGGGCAGTGGCGGCGGTTATGGCGACGGCGAGGATGAGGGCTGCGGATTTGAAGCCGACCAGAGGTCCGAGGTAGCGCAGCGCCACCAGTCCTGCGAGGGAGAGGCCGAGCGTTCCCACCAAGGCACCGCCCAGCACCAGACCAAGTGACGGGCGCCAACGTCCGCTCATGAACACACCCCCAGCCGCATGCCCTGCCCATGCACGGTTTCAATGGCCCCTTCGCAGCCTGCGTCTGCCAGTTTCCGGCGCAGGTTGCGCAGGTGGCTGTCGAGCGTTCGGTCGGAGACCGCGCTCTGCGCGCCCCAGAGCGTCGAAATCAGCATGGCGCGGGGAGCAAGGCGGTCGGGTTCGGCCATCAGCCGGGAAAGCAGATCGAATTCGGTCGCGGTCAGCGCTACCTCGGTCATGTCTACCCGGCACAGCCTTGCGTGCAGATCGAGGCTGATCCGGCCGCGTTCGAGCCGCGCGCGCTCGGCACTGCGACCAGCTCGTTTCAGGATCGTCCTTACCCGTGCCACCAGCTCGCGGGGTGAAAACGGTTTCGTCACATAGTCATCCGCACCCATCTCGAGACCGAGAATGCGGTCAATCTCGTCGTCGCGGGCGGTCAGGAAAAGGATCGGCACATCAGAGGTTGCGCGGATGCGACGGCAACAATCATAACCGTCCATCTCGGGCATGCCCACGTCGAGGACGATCAGGTCGGGTGCCTCGCGGGCGGCATGGATCAGTGCCGAGCGGCCATCGGCGGCGGTGATCACGTCGTAACCCGCACGCTCAAGCGCGAGCCGGACCAATTCGCGCAGGCGCGGATCGTCGTCGACGATCAGAATCTTCATGGCACCCGCCTTCCCGTTTCCACGTGCGCAATGTAGCGGGCGACCCGCCACGAACGGAACCCCCATTCCTGCCAGTCCGTAACCCGTATCGGGCGCAGGGCATCGCATGGCTGCACATCGCGGATGGGGTGCAATTGGTCAGGGCGTCTTCGCATCGCATCGACGATGGCGCTCTGAGCCATTGGGCCGAGATCACAGATATAGGCAAAATCGGCATCGTCTCTGGAAAGGTTCTTCGCAGCGATCATATGCGAGAAATTGACAAAGGAGCAGGCATAAAGCGTGGCCAGAGCCAGCACGCCGCCACAGGAGAAAAGCCAGAGGTTCGTGCGATGCCGGATCACTTGCCAGAACACAAGGCCGAGCCCGGCGGCGACGAGGCCAATCCAGATCATCGCGTAAACCCGCAGATAGGTCAGTCCGAAAGCGTCAACGTAGTGATCCAGCCGGAGCATTGCCGCGCCACATAGCACCATGTTCTGCGCGATCCAAAGCAGAAGCAGCGGTCGGATCGCACGGCGTTCACCCAGGAATGGCCGGGCGGCCAGTGCGAAGGCACCCGCAAGAAGTGCTGTGGCAAGAAGCGGATAGGCGCCGCGATGGGCGTATTCGGCAAAACTCATCCCCTTTGGTAAAACCGCACCGCCCATAAGGATGGAAAGGTCGGTCAGTGTCTGCACCCCGATCATCAGATTAAAGAGAAAAAGCGCGCGCAGGACCGAGGCGGAGTTGAGACCTAACGATGCCAGTGGCAGGGCCGCGAACGTTGGAAATGGGATCGGGTCGGGCAGGTCAGGGGCAAGGAACGGAGCGACGAAGATGGCCGCGCCCGTCCAGAACAGCGCGCGGGAAAGTGCCGTCCAGAGGTCGAAATCGATGTCGAGAACGCGTGCCAGAACCGGATTCGCCTGCATCAACAGGGCCGCGAAGACGAGGGTGCCTGCGACTGGAAAGGCCCAGTCGCGGATCAGCGCTTGCGGCATCGGCCCGGTGACTTGACGGCGCAGTACCATCATCCTTTGTCCAGTGCGAGGCAGGTTCAGAACTCCAAACCAACGCCTCGGCAGGCGGCGTAGGAAGGCAGTGGCAAGGGAGGAGAGGGTTGCAACGGGCGCCTCGGGGCGGCGCACCCAGACAAGCGCGAAGGCCAGACCCAGGCCAAGGAAGCCAAACGAGAGCGGCTGCACATGATCGACGACCGGAGCCGCGGCGGCGAGAAGAAGCAACGTCGGTCGCCAGAGGGCCCGGCGGGGTCGGATGCCTGCTATGGCGACAGCGAACAAGGCCACAGCGAAGAGAGCGACTGAAACGCCGGGGCGGTGGTTCCAGAACAGCAGATCGGCAAGCACCACGAGGAGGAGAAGCCCCAGCACGGGCGGCAGGCGGGGGGTGGCGGTTTCGCTTTGGCGGTCGGCACCCTCTGGCGGGTTTACACTGAGCCACCAGCCATCGCGCGCAAGCGATGTCGGCAGGCCGCGGATCAAAAGGGATTGCGTCATGTATTTGCTCCTGAAAAGTTTAGTCGGAGCAATTTGCGCCGCCTCTTGTGCAGAAGCTCGCGGCAGGTCGTGCAGATTTTGAGCAGGTGGGCGAGGCCGACAATTGTCTGGAGTTGCGTTCTCAAAGATGGGCAAGACGTGTTCGGCAATGTCGTCGGCCCAAAGGACAGCTTCCTTTTGAACGGAATTTTCAGTCATGCATCACGGTGGCCCAAAATGTCCACTTTCGTCCGCATAGCCGACATTGCCCGACAAAAAATGCTGCGGCTTGCATTAGTGAGCGGTCTGGGGCGCAGCGCCGTGATAGCCGAGCGGCGGAAGTGGGCCACAATCGTTCTTGAGGCGATCAGGGCGGCTGATTACCTGACGCCGTGCCGCCCGCTTTGAGACCAGACACACCACCTGTGATGCTGGCCCCCGTTGCCATCAACCAGGGAACCTAGCCAGTCTCTGCGAGACCAACTGTTGCGAGCGCCATAGATAGAGGCGATGCCTGTCGTGACGGAACGGTTCTATCTTCTGGAATGCGGCATTGTTGGTGATGCAGACTAATAGTCATCGGATAATAGTGCCAATTTGCGATTCAGCCAGATTCACATGTAAATACCTGGGATTGCAGCACCAAAGCGCATGCCATGTATGTGAAGCTGATGACTGTTGATGATATCGGCCAATTCGCCTGGCCTCGATGATGCACTGCCCAGACCCGGCGCCACTAACGAGTGGATAGGGCTAGCGACACCGGTTCCGCACGGGGGGGCGATGACCGATTTTGCATGCGCTGGAGGCGTCGCCGACTGATCGCGTATCAATCTCGCCTGATGCTGCGGGAGATGATTTCGCGGTGGTGGCGTTCTCTTTGGATCGGCTTGGCGATGGCGGCGCTGGATTGCGTCAAACTGCGCCCGTTTCAGCAGCCGCTGCGCGAACGCGGGGCACTGAATGCCTTTCGGTTGAGGCGTGGCCAGTATTGGTGGTGGATATTGGTGCCGCCCCCGCATTGCGTGTCATAGCCGAAATGCTGCACGCCGCGCCTGAAGCGAGGCGCGCCTGCTTTCGAAATCACCGCGCCCGCATCACCAAGGCACCTCTGCGCGGACTGGGCGGTTTCAACGACCTAACCTCTGCAGCACAGGAAGAAACCGTGGATGTAGCCACCGGCCCGGTCTTTGCGGAAGCCGAGGAATATTCATGCTTTTCGGACCGGCTGATCGGGGTCGAAGTCGATCGAGGAAATCCGACGGCTGCCAGCCGCGTTGAACAGGCGCGTGGTGCAAAGCTATGGCACCAGTCGTGCGCCGTCGTTCTCACTGCTTGATCGGGGTCTTGCCTTGATAGGGTCCTGTTGTCACTTGCTTCGGGTGCCATACGGTGGCCGCATCCCGGGCTGCCTTCAATCAAACGTCTCTCGCAGAACCCAAGCCCCTTTCGCGCCGCTGCTTGTGGACGATGAGACGTAGTACCAGGCGCGCGCGGCTTTCTTCGCGCTTGTGCAGCCAAAGCCCGCCATTGTCCGAATACTTGCCGGGAGCCGAAGCCTTGACTTCAAGTGTAGTGAGCTTGTTCCAGGTGCGGGCCAAAACCTATCCCCCTATGGATCCACCTTTGGATTTGGTACCTCGTGGCTTAACAGATAGGGCTTGCAAGTGATATTGGGTGAAAATCTCTTTGTCTAACCAGGTTTAGAAATATCCTGATGCCATCTGATGCCAGTAGAAATCTGGATTTAGAGCATTTCAATGCCTTGTGGGGTGCCATTTTCTACTTTAAATACCCTGTATAAACCATTGTATATATTTGATTTTTTTTTGGAAAATTCATGCAGGAAGGCCGATTGCGTGGCCGGCGGTTTTGCGTCCCGGTGGATGACGGCGGGCGCGCAGATTTGCGGTTCTTGACACCGGGAATGCCCCCGCAGGGATGTTTAAACCGATTTGTGCCATCGGCCGCGACGGAATGGGGAATTGCGGTCGTTGTAGAAACACGCAATGTCTTGGGCACCAACGCTTTGGTCGTATGCTTTAATTTGTGCAAAAGGAATTGGACGCGATGGTTGACCGGGCCGACGAGATTACAGCCACTTTGAACACGGCGCGCAAGACGCGGACGATCCCGACCTGGGCTTGGCTGGCGGGAGCGGTGGCGGTGATCGCGGCGGGCTGGGGCTGGTGGTCGATGCAAGCCTCGGGTGTGGCGGTAAGCTATGTCACCGAAGCCGCCACCCGTGGGCCGCTGACGGTGATTGTGACGGCAACGGGCACGGTGCAGCCCACCAATCAGGTGGAAATCTCGTCTGAATTGTCGGGCACGCTGTCGGCGATTGAGGTGGATTTCAACGATACCGTCGTGGTTGGGCAGGTTCTGGCGCGGCTGGATACCACCAAGCTGGCGGCGATGTTGTCCAACGCCGAGGCGTCATTGGCGGCGGCGACGGCACGGGTAGCGCAGGCCGAGGCGTCGCTGGAAGAGGCGGCGGCGAATTTTGAGACGGCAAAAGAGCTGGATCGGCGCGGCATCAGCACGCACCAAAGCTTTGTCGCCTCGCAAGCTGCTTTTGCCCGTGCATCGGCGGCGGTGCAGATCGCGCGGGCAGATACCACGCTGGCCGAGGCCAATCTGGTGCTGCAAAAAGCCGATCTGGCCAAGGCCGATATCCGCTCGCCGATCAACGGGGTGGTGCTGGACCGTGATGCCGATGCAGGCAATATCGTGGCCTCGTCGCTGTCGGCACCGATCTTGTTCGTGCTGGCCGAAGACCTGACCAAAATGGAATTGCAGGTGGATGTGGACGAGGCCGATATTGGCCGGGTTGCCATTGGCAATGAAGCCAGCTTTACCGTCGAGGCGCATAGTGGCCGGGTATTTCCCGCGCAGATCACCGCATTGCGCTATGCCCCCGAAACCACCGATGGCGTGGTGACCTATAAGGCGGTGCTAAGCGTGGACAATTCGGACCTTGCGTTGCGCCCCGGCATGACGGCCACAGCGACGATCGTGGTCAGCCGCACCGACGACGCCTTGCAGGTGCCCAATGCGGCGCTGCGGTTTGCCCCGCCGCAGGTGGCGGATAGCAGCGGCAGCGGGTCGGGTCTGATTGGCCTGATCATGCCAAAGCGGCCCACGGATGCGGCGGTCAAGGATGCGTCGGCGCATAGCCTTTGGTTGTTGCGTGACGGTGTTGCGGTCGAGGTGCCCGTGGAAATTGGCGACAGCGACGGCAAACGCACGATCCTGACCGCCGGCGAGGTGGTCGAGGGGGATGCCGTGATCACCGATCAAAGCGAGGCGAATTGACATGGTCGCCGAGACTGCTGCGGCCAACCCGCCGCTGATCGACCCGCCGCTGATCCAATTGCGCAGCATCAACCGCTATTATGGCGAAGGCGAAACGCTGGTGCGGGCGTTGGACGATGTGAATTTGACCATTCGCGCGGGCGAGTTCGTGGCAATCATGGGGCCGTCGGGTTCTGGCAAATCGACCGCGATGAATATCATTGGTTGTCTGGATCGCCCGACCGCAGGGCAATATCTGTTCAATGGTGTCGAAGTGGCAGGGCTTAATCAGGATCAGCGGGCGTTGCTGCGGCGGCATTACCTAGGCTTCGTGTTTCAGGGATTCAATCTGCTTGCACGCACCTCGGCGTTGGAGAATGTGGAATTGCCGTTGATTTACAAGGGGATGGCGCGGGCGGAACGTGCCGCTCTGGCCCGGGCCGCGTTGGACAAGGTGGGGCTTGCGGGGCGCGAGCATCATGATCCCTCGCAGCTTTCGGGCGGCCAGCAACAACGGGTGGCGATTGCGCGCGCCTTGGTCGGTGCGCCCATGGTGCTGCTGGCGGACGAGCCGACGGGCAACCTTGATACCAAGCGATCCGAGGAAATCATGCAGCTTTTGGTAGCGCTGAACCGCGACGAGGGGCTGACGATCATCATGGTCACCCACGAAGAAGACATGGCCGCGCATGCCGGGCGATTGGTCGAATTCATCGACGGCAGGATAGCCCACGACCGGGCAGTTGCCGGGGGGGCGCACTGATGTTGTGGGAAACTATTCGGCTGGCGTTGCGGGCGATCCGGCGCAATGTGTTGCGGTCGTTTTTGACGGTGCTGGGCGTGGTGATCGGGGTTGGCGCGGTGATTGCCATGGTCACGGTGGGGCAGGGGTCATCGGCACAGGTGACGGCGGATGTCGAAAGCCTTGGCTCTAATGTGTTGATCCTGCGGCCGGGCAAAACGGGCATGGGGCCACCGGGGGGCCGCGATACCTCGGCGCCGTTCACGCTGCGCGATGTGGAGGCGCTGCGCGAATTGTCGGTGGTAGGGGCGGCGGCGCCGTCAAGTTCCACCAGCCAGACGGCGGTGTTTGGCAACAACAACACGACGACCACGGTGACGGGCACCGATGCGCAGTATTTCGAGGTGGCGGTCTGGCCGCTGGTTTTGGGGCGGGTGTTCACCGAGGCCGAGGAAAAGGGCGGCGCTGCGGTGTGTATCTTGGGCGAATCCGTGCGCCAGACGTTGTTTGGCAATACCGATCCACGCGGCGAGTTGATCCGGGTAAAGGCCGTGTCCTGCGAGGTGATCGGGTTGCTGACGGCCAAGGGGGCGTCAAGTTTCGGGTCGGATCAGGACGATCTGATTCTGATGCCGATCCGCACGCTGCAACGCCGGATTGTGGGCAATAGCGATGTGGCCTCGGTTTCGTTGGCGCTGGCGGGGGGCGTTTCAACCGAACGCGGCCTGCGCGAGATTGAGACGTTGATGCGCGAACGCCGCCGAATCGGGTTGCTGGAGGAAGACGATTTCTCGGTCACCGACATGAAGCAGATCTCGTCGATGCTGGCGGGGATCAGCAATGTGTTGACCGGGTTGTTGTCATCGGTGGCGGCGGTTAGTTTGCTGGTGGGCGGCATCGGCATCATGAACATCATGCTGGTGTCGGTAACGGAACGCACCCGCGAAATTGGCATCCGACTGGCGGTGGGGGCCGAAGCGCGGCAGGTTTTGACGCAGTTTTTGGTCGAGGCAATCGTGCTGTCGCTGATTGGCGGGATCATTGGCATTGTGCTGGGGCTGGGGTTGGCGGCGCTGGGGTCAAGCTTGATGAATATTCCCTTTGCCCCTGATGTGCGGGTGATCTTGCTGGCCTTTGCGTTTTCGGCGCTGGTGGGGGTGGTGTTTGGCTACTTTCCCGCCCGCCGCGCCGCAAGGTTGGACCCGATTGAGGCGCTGCGGTATCAGTGAAACCCGTCAATGCGGCAGGTAACTTCCTGCTAAGCCAATGATTTCATTGTGAAGCCGCTGGGCCGCCGGGCCAAGGGTGGTATCGGCGGGTGACACCAGGAACCAATGGCGCACAATCGGCAGTCCGGGGGCATTCAGCAGCACTAGGCGGCCAAAGCGCAATTCGTCCATCACCGTGTGCAGCGACAGAAACGCGATGCCAAGCCCGGCGATCACCGCCTGTTTGATGGTCTCGTTCGATCCCATCTCGATGGTCTCGACCGTTTGGCCGTCGCCCAACTGATCCAGATAGCGCGACATCAAAATCCGTGTGCCAGAGCCGCTTTCCCGCGCGAGAAAAGTCTGCGCCAACAGATCGGCCGTCGGCACCGTGCCAAGCCGCGCCAACGGGTGATCGGGCGGTGCCACCAAACCATGCGGATGAGGGCCAAGCGGGGTGGCCAGCACCTCGGGGACGCGCGGCGGGCGGCCCATGATCACCAGATCAGCCGAGTGACGTTCCAGATCGTCGATGGTGTCCTGACGGTTGCCAACCCGCAGAATGATTCTGATGTCAGGGCACAACTCATTCAGCATCCGCACCAGCCTTGGCGCAAAATACTTGCCCGTGGAGACCACGCCCAGCGTTACCTGACCGGCTTTTCCGGCGGCCAAGGCCGAAACCTGTTCGGCGCACTGCGACAAAATGACGTCGATCCGCCGGGCGGCATCCAATACCGCGCGGCCTTCGTCCGTTAAGCCGGAACCTGCGGAATCAGCGCGACGTTGCAGCAAAGGAATTTCGAACGCCTCTTCCAAATGCTTGATCTGACTGTGAATTGCGGGGGGTGTCAGGCCAACTTTTTCGGCCGCAGCCGTGATTGATCCGGTTTCGGCAATGGCGGTCAGCGCGCGCAACTGTTTTAGGGTCAGGGTCTCTAGGCGTATCATTCGATTTTCCTGAATGAAAACTCAGAACTATTAAATTTCATGAAATCAATTTTACCGCAAGCATGTATGTGTCGATGCTCTGTCGACAGATGGCTTTGGGAGGAGACATCGTGCGGAAAACCCCGGCAGCATTCCCGGCAGACGATATTCCAGCGGCGATGCGTGATGTGATCGGGCGGATCGCTGCGGTGTCTGCCGGCATCGCGCGGCGGATTGCGCGTGGCGGCATTGATCTCGACGACGACCTGTCGGGGGCGATGGGCACCAATTCCGATGGCGACGGGCAAAAGGCGCTGGATGTGATCGCGGACGATGCCTATTGCGCGGCACTTGTTGGAACGGCGGTGCGGTATTACGCGTCGGAGGAACAAGAAGAGGTTGTCGAGATCAATCCGGGCGGCAATCTGGCGTTGGCGATTGACCCGCTGGATGGGTCTTCCAACATTAACGCCAATGTGTCGATCGGCACGATCTTTGCAATTTATCCTGCGGCAGCGACGGCAGAAGCAAGCTTTCTGCGCCCCGGCACTGAATTGCTGGCGGGCGGCTATGTGATTTACGGACCGCAAGTTTGCCTTGTGGCCACCTTTGGGGCGGGGGTGCTGAAATGGGTGTTGGACCCCGATAGCGCCGCTTGGGTATTGGTGGGGCGCGATCTGATGGTGCCGGCGCAATCGACGGAATTTGCCATCAACGCCTCGAACTACCGGCATTGGTCGCCCCCGGTGCGGGCCTATATTGATGATTGTGTGGCAGGGGCCGAGGGGCCGCGCGGGCGTAATTTCAACATGCGCTGGGTTGCGTCTTTGGTGGCCGAAACCCACCGCATCCTGACGCGGGGCGGGGTGTTCTTGTATCCGCGCGATGACCGCAAGGGATACGAGCAGGGCCGTCTGCGGCTGGTCTATGAATGTGCGCCGATTGCCTTTGTCATCGTGCAGGCGGGCGGCGGTGCAACGGATGGCACCGACCCAATTCTGTCGGCGGTGCCAGGCAGGCTGCATGCCCGAACGCCCTTCATCTTTGGGTCGGCTGAAAAGGTTGCCCGTATCGCCGCTTACCATGATCTTCCCGACCACGAGACTGCCGCGCTGTTTGGCAATCGTGGCCTGTTCCGGAGCTAAACCCATGAGCAAGAAATATCCCATCATCTCGGTTACCGGTTCTTCGGGGGCTGGCACCTCGACGGTGAAATATACTTTCGATCAGATTTTCCGCCGCGAAGGCATCAAGGCGGTGTCGATCGAAGGTGACGCTTTTCACCGCTACAACCGCGCCGAGATGAAATCGGAACTGACCCGACGCACGGCGGAAGGCGATATGACGTTTTCGCATTTTTCCTATGATGCCAACGAGTTGGGCGAATTAGAGCGGGTTTTTCGGGAATACGCCGAAACGGGCCGTGGTCGCACCCGGACTTATGTGCATGACGATATCGAGGCGGCAAAGACCGGGGTGGCACCGGGCAATTTCACCGAATGGGCGGCGTTTGAGAACGACAGCCATCTGCTGTTTTACGAAGGCCTGCATGGTGCGGTGGTGAATGATACGGTGAACCTGCCGAAATATACCGATCTGAAGATCGGCGTGGTGCCGGTGATCAACCTTGAATGGATCCAGAAGATTCACCGCGATCGTGCCCAGCGGGGCTATTCGACCGAAGCGGTGACCGATGTGATTTTGCGCCGTATGCATGCCTATGTGCATTGCATTGTGCCGCAGTTTACCGAAACCGATATCAACTTTCAGCGGGTGCCGGTGGTTGACACCTCTAACCCGTTCATCGCGCGGTCAATCCCAACGGCGGATGAAAGCCTTGTGGTGATCCGGTTTCGCAACCCGCGGGGCATCGATTTTCCCTATCTGACCAACATGATCAATGGGTCGTGGATGAGCCGGGCCAATTCTATCGTCATCCCCGGCAACAAGCTTGATCTGGCAATGCAACTGATCCTCACCCCGCTGATCGAGCGGTTGGTGCGGGATGCAAAACGCAACTGAGGTACCCCGCAATGAACCAGATGACCCCCGTGGCTGACGAACGCATGATGGCCAATGCGATCCGCGCTTTGGCGATGGATGCGGTGCAAAAGGCCAATTCCGGGCACCCCGGCATGCCGATGGGCATGGCCGATGTGGCGACGGTGTTGTTCAACCGTTTCATGATGATCGACCCAAAGGATGCCGGCTGGCCGAACCGGGATCGGTTTATCTTGTCGGCCGGGCATGGCTCGATGTTGATCTATGCGCTGAACCATTTGCTGGGCTACAGCGATATGGATATGGATCAGCTGCGGCGCTTTCGCAGCCTTGGCAGCCGCACCGCAGGCCACCCCGAATACGGCCATGCACAGGGCATCGAGGTGACAACCGGGCCGCTGGGGCAGGGGATAGCCACCTCGGTGGGCATGGCTTTGGCCGAACGGATGGGGGCGGCGCGGTTTGGTGATCTGGTGGATCACTACACCTATGTGATCGCGGGCGACGGCTGCCTGATGGAGGGCATTAGCCACGAAGCCATTGATATGGCAGGGCATCTTGGGCTTGGCCGGCTGATCGTGATGTGGGACGACAACCGCATTACCATTGATGGCGATACCGGGCTTTCGACCTCGACCAATCAGATGGCGCGGTTTGCGGCAAGCGGTTGGCATGTGTTGGCGGTGGATGGTCACAACACCACCGAGATCGGCGATGCAATTGCGGCGGCACGGCTGGACCCGCGCCCCAGCATGATTGCCTGCCGCACAGTGATTGGCTTTGGCGCGCCGAACAAGCAGGGCAGCCACGATGTGCATGGTGCGCCGTTGGGCGATGCCGAAATTGCGGCGGCGCGGGTGCAGCTTGGCTGGGAACATGCGCCGTTTGACATTCCGGCATCGGTTTATGCTGCTTGGGGCAAGGTTGCGGCGCGCGGGCAGGCGGCACATGCGGCGTGGGATGCACGGCTGGCAACCTCGCCCAAAAAGGCGGCGTTTGGCGTGGCTTTGGCCTGTGATCCGACCCCGCTTGGCCCGGCAATGGCCGCCTATAAGGCACAGCTTTTGGTCGACTTGCCAAAGGTTGCCACCCGTAAGGCATCCGAGATGGCC
>JBAVTI010000600.1:0-5536 GCA_049696055.1 Paracoccaceae bacterium
CCCGGATTTGGGAACGTAAGCACAAACATAGACCAGCGCGCGGATGTTGTCAGGGGCGCGTTCCGCAGCGGCGGTGATCGGGTAGCCCGCCATCGAATGGCCCACGAGGATGGTGGGTTCGGTCAGGCATTTGGCGATGGTTTGGGCAAAAAGGTCGAGTGTGACGTGTTCAGGCGGTGTTTCGTCCGGGCCATGGGCGGGGAGGTCAACAGCACGTGCATTATTGAGAAATGGTAAGACATCGCGCCAACACCATGCACCATGACAGGAGCCAGAGATCAGAAGAAATTTCGTCATTTGCATTTAAATCCGTTAGTTATAGCGCGTTTCTAATTTGGTGTGTGAAGTGAGGTCTTTGAGGCTACGAGCATTGAATGTTCGATTTTGAAAAGCGCAGGTTAGGTATGGCCTATAGAGGTCAGGAAAACCGTCAGCGCCTCGGCATAGGTTTGCGGGGTTTCGATGCAGGGCAAATGGCCCGAGCCGCGGATGACTTTGAATTGGCTGCCGCGGATCAGGTCGGCGGTTTCGCGAACGAGGTCGGGTGGGGTGATGGCGTCCTCGGAGGTGGCGATGGCGAGGGTGGGGAGCGTCAGGCCGGCAGTCGGGGTGTAGAAATCAGTGCCAGCGATGGCGGCAGCACAGCCGATATACCCAGTGGGATTTGCAGCGCGTAGCACGTCGCGCCAGTGGGCGGCGGCTTCGGTGGCAAGAAAGCGGCGCGAGAACAGGCGTTGCATGGTGTCGTCGATGCCGGGAGCAAGGCCGTTTTCGCGCACCTCGGCAATGCGGGCTTGCCAATGGGCATCAAAGCCGATGCGAGCGGCAGTGTTTGACAGCACAAGAGCGCGCACGAGGTCCAGCCGTTTGATGGCAAGGCCTTGGGCGATCAGGCCGCCCATCGACAGGCCGACAAAGGTGCAATCGCGGACGGCCAGATTATCCAGCAGGCGTTCGGCGTCACGCACCAGCGCACCCATGGTATAGAGGGCGGCGGGCACGTCTGACCCGCCGTGGCCGCGATGATCATAGCGGATAATCCGCAGGCTGGTGGGCAGCAGGGGGATCAGCGCGTCCCAGATTGTCAGGTCAAGGCCAAGCGCATGGGCGAAGACCACGGCAGGACCGGTGGGGTTGCCCTCATCGCGGTAGTTCAGGCGCAGGTCGGGAAGATACGCAAGCGGCATGGTTACACCGGAAAGCGGTTCAGGGCGGCGGCAAAAACCTCGGCATCGACATTGCCGCCGGTGGCCACGGCAATGACGGCATCGCCGTTGATCTGGTCGGGGTGAAACAGGGCTGCCGCCAGGGCGACGGCGCCTCCGGGTTCCAGCACAATTTTCAGGCGGGAAAAGGCGAGGGCGACGGCGTGCAGGGCTTGATCGTCAGTGACGACAAGGCCGGGCCCACAAAGGCGACGGAGGATCGGGAAGGTTATCTGGCCGGGTTCGGGGGTGACGATGGCATCGCAGATCGAGCCGGAGAGGGCGGCGTTGCGTTGGATGGTGCCGCTGGCGAGACTGCGGGCGACATCGTCAAAACCGGTGGGTTCTGCGGGGCGGGCGCGCAGGGTGGGGGCGCGGGATTCCAGCGCCAAGGCGATGCCAGAGGTCAGGCCGCCACCGCCGCAACAGACAAGGACATCGGCATTTGTCAGGCCAATTTCGGCAGCTTGTCGGGCGATCTCAAGCCCGACGGTGCCTTGGCCCGCGATGACTTGGGCATTGTCATAGGGCTTGATCAGGGTCAGGCCGCGGGAAGTGGCGATGGCAGCACCAATGGCGTCGCGGTCATCGGTGGCGCGGTTGTAAAGCACTACTTCGGCCCCTAAAGCACGGGTATTATTGATCTTCATGCGGGGCGCGTCGGCGGGCATGATGATGACGGCGGGGGCGTTGTGACGGGCGGCGGCGAGGGCGACACCTTGGGCGTGGTTGCCCGAGGAGAAGGCGATGACGCCCATTCGGCGCTGTTCAGGCGTCAGCGCGCTGACGGCGGACCAGCCACCGCGAAATTTGAACGATCCTGTGTGTTGCAAGCATTCGGCTTTGACGAAAACGCGCCGACCGGCGATGTCGTCAAGGAACGGCGATGACAGCAGCGGCGTGCGGCGAGCGTGGCCGGCAAGGCGGGCGGCGGCAGCGTCGATCAGGGCAATCGACGTCATTGGACAGCCTTTAAGAAAGCATGGATTGCGGCGAGGCTTTCGGGTTCGTCAAGGAACGGAATATGGGCGCGGTCTGGCACTTCGGCAAAGATCATGTCGGGGCGGCGGCGGCGCATCTCGGCTGTATCGGCCAACGAAAGCAGGTCGGAGTTTGCGCCCCGGATCAGGGCAAGGGGCAGGCCCGCGCAAGCATCAAACAGCGGCCACAGATCGGCGTCGGGTGCCTGGATGGCAAGCAGGAAAGCGTCGCGCAGGGCGGGGTCGTAGGTGATTTTCAGGCCGTTTTCTGTGGCGGTGTAATGCTTTTTTGCCTCGGCCAGCCAGCGCTCGGGCGGTACGTTGTGAAAGCCGGGCATGTTGCGGGGCAGGGCGGCAGCAAGGGCATGATGGGTTTTCGACGTGGGATTGCGGCCGACGTATTCCAAAATCCGCTCTAACCCCGGGCGGTCAATCGCCGGGCCGATGTCGTTCAGGCAAAGGCCCAACAAGCGGTCATGCGCCATGGCGGCCAATACCATGCCGATCAATCCGCCCCGAGAGGTGCCAAGAACCGCAGCCTTTTCAATGCCAAGGTGGGTGAGCAATTCCAGTGCATCGCGGGCCTCGGTCGGGACAGTGTAGGTATCGGCACCGGACCATGCCGATGCACCGCGCCCCCGGTAATCCATGCGGATCAGGCGACAGGGCGGCAAATGCGGGACCAGATAGTCGAAATCCGCGCCTGATCGGGTCAGGCCGGCAAGGCAAAGTAACGGGACGCCCGAACCTTCATCGCTAAAGGCGATACGGGTGCCGTCGGTGGTGGTGAAAAACTGGGGCATGGCAGGTTCCGGTCTGGTGGGTGACGCATTGGTGACACAGCGCAGGGAAAGGGAAAAGGGGGCGTGTGTCAGGCAAGGCTTGCCGGGGGCGACAGTAGACCCTAAACCCAAGCACAAAGCAAAATTGGACGGATCCATGGCCAGAGGCACCAAGACCCTAGAAGACCGCGCGGCCTCCAAGAAGGTAGGCGCGCTAAGAGGGCTGTTCCCATTCTTGCGGCCCTATCGTGGGATCGCGGTGATGGCCTTGCTGGCACTGATGTTGACCGCGACCGTCAGCCTGATTTTGCCACTGGCAGTGCGCCGGGTGGTGGATGGGTTCAACGCCGATAATGCGGCGCTGCTCGATCAGTATTTCGGTGCGGCGCTGGGCGTTGCGGCGGCTTTGGCGCTTGGCACGGGGTTGCGGTATTACCTTGTGACACGGCTGGGCGAGCGGGTGGTGGCGGACATTCGCCGCGCGATGTTTGACCGGGTGATGGGTATGAGCCCTGCGTTTTTCGAGCGCATTCTGACCGGCGAAGTGGTCAGCCGTTTGTCGACCGATACTACGCTTATCTTGTCGGTGATCGGGTCTTCGGTATCGGTGGCGCTGCGTAACGTTTTGATATTGCTGGGCGGACTTGTATTTCTTTTCTTTACGTCGGCCAAGCTGACGGGGTTGGTTTTGCTGATCGTGCCTGCAGTGGTGGTGCCGATTATCGTGCTGGGACGGCGGTTGCGGGCGCTGTCCAGAGAAAATCAAGACTGGGTTGCTGCCTCGGCGGGGGCAGCATCGGAAGCGTTGCTATCGGTGCAGGCGGTGCAGGCGTTCACCCATGAGGATCGCACGCGGGCGGCTTTTGGCGAGGTGACAGAGAAGTCTTATGTCTCGGCGCGCAAACGGATTGGCACGCGCGCGGTGATGACAGTGATCGTGATCTTTTTGATCTTTACCGGGGTTGTGGGCGTGTTGTGGATTGGCGCGCGCGACGTGCGGTCGGGCACCATGAGTGCCGGGCAATTGGTGCAGTTCTTGATCTATGCCGTGATGGTGGCAGGGTCGGTGGGGGCTTTGTCCGAAGTGTGGGGCGAATTACAGCGTGCCGCCGGAGCGACCGAACGGTTGGTGGAATTGCTGGAATCAGTGGACCCGGTTTTGGATAAGCCCGCGCCATTGGCGCTGCCGCGCCCGGTTCGAGGCGAGATTTCCTTTGACGCCGTGCGTTTTGCCTACCCGGCGCGACCGGGTGTTTCGGCGCTAAACGGAGTGGATTTACATGTGTCGCCCGGTGAAACGGTGGCTTTGGTTGGGCCATCAGGAGCGGGAAAGACCACGATTTTGCAATTGCTGATGCGGTTTTACGACCCACAGGAAGGCGCTGTGCGGCTGGATGGCATTGACCTGCGCGATATGGCACGCAGTGATTTCCGCCGCTCGATGGCCTTGGTGCCGCAAGACCCAGTGATTTTTGCCACTTCTGCGCGGGAAAACATTCGCTTTGGTCGACCAGAGGCGACGGATGCTGATGTAGAGGCTGCGGCAATGGCTGCTGCCGCGCATGATTTTCTGATGGCGCTGCCGCAGGGCTATGACACCTATGTGGGCGAGCGCGGGGTGATGCTTTCGGGTGGTCAAAAGCAACGGATTGCCATTGCGCGGGCGATTTTGCGCGATGCAAAAGTGCTGTTGTTGGACGAAGCGACCTCGGCGCTGGATGCCGAAAGTGAACGTTTGGTGCAGGCTGCGGTGGAACGGTTGTCGATTGGGCGCACGACGCTGGTGGTGGCACACCGATTGGCCACGGTAAAGCGCGCGGATCGGATCGTGGTGTTTGAACATGGGCAGATCGTGGCCATCGGCACCCATGATGCGCTGGTGGCGGAAGATGGGCTTTATGCGCGTCTGGCGCGGCTGCAATTTACCGATGGGCAGATCTGAGGGGGAAAATCCGCCGGGATTTCCCCCTGACGGCTGACGTTGCGTTGGGAAGCGCAGTTCTGCTTGCTCCAAGCGGCAAATCGCCCCATCCTTTCGCCTAGCATTCGCCAGAATAGGCGGAGCACAGGGGAGGAAACCACCGTGGGATCATTCGCAACTCTGAGCGATCTGAAGGCGATAGAGGCAGAGGCAACCTGGGCAGGCCGAGGCCTGCCGCAGTCGATGTATCAATTCATCAGCGGCACCAAGGATCGCCACGGCGCGCAGCCTGCGGTATCGTTTCAGCTGCAATCGGGGCCTGCGGAAAAGGCAGAAACGCTAACTTGGGCCGCGCTGCATTCGGCGGTGACGCAGGCGGCAAACTTGTTTCGCAGCCTTGGGATTGGTGAAAAGGATGTGGTGGCCTTTGTGCTGCCCAACTGTCTGGAAACCGTGATCACCCTGCTTGGGGGGGCGGTGGCGGGGATCGTGAACCCGATCAACCCTTTGCTGGAACCTGAACAGATCAGTGCCATTTTGCGCGAAACCGGGGCCAAGGTGGTGGTGACGCTGAAGGCATTTCCCAAGACCGAACTGGCGCAACGGGTGGGCGAGGCGGTGAAATATGCGCCGTCGGTGAAGACCGTG
>JBAVTI010000601.1:0-2581 GCA_049696055.1 Paracoccaceae bacterium
GCAGACGAAATCGAAGTTAATCTGGGATCGCTGGATGCCCCGGACCAACTGATGCCAACCTACGAAAGCTGGACCCTTCGTCGCGAGTCGTGGTTGCCGCCGTTTCCGCTTACGCGACGATACGAGCGTGATCGTGACACCCCGGGCCGCTTTGAGACGTAGGCGACAAGCATGCCACAAAGGTGCCGTGACCCGGTGATCAAGATGCATGCTGTAATCGAAGCCTCGAACCAGATGCCAAAGGTCCGCGCCTTCGATCATGCCAACCGCCACACCGAAAGACCGGCCCTTGGCCCTAGCCCGAAATTGGGCTAACGATCTGCCAAACAAGGATGCCTGACCATGAGCCTTAACACCTTCGGCCACCTGTTCCGCGTCACCACTTGGGGCGAAAGCCATGGGCCTGCGCTTGGGGCCACGGTGGATGGTTGCCCGCCGGGGATCAAGATTTCGGAAAGTTACATCCAGGCTTTCCTTGATCGCCGCCGCCCCGGCCTGAACAAAAACACCACCCAGCGGCAGGAACCCGACGCCGTTCGCATCCTGTCCGGCGTTTTCGAAGGCCACACCACCGGCACGCCCATTCAGTTGATGATCGAAAATACCGATCAGCGGTCCAAGGATTACGGCAAGATCGCCGAGCAATTCCGCCCCGGCCATGCCGACATCACCTATCACCAGAAATACGGCATCCGCGATCCTCGCGGCGGTGGGCGGTCTTCGGCGCGGGAAACGGCAGCGCGGGTGGCGGCGGGCGGCGTGGCGCAGGCGGTGCTGGCACAGATGCTGCCCAACCTTAAAATCACCGGCTACATGGTGCAAATGGGGGCCAAACATATCAACCGTGCCCGGTTTGACGCCTCTCAGATCAACCAGAACGATTTCTTTGTGCCTGACGCGGGCGTGGTCGATGAATGGGCCGACTACCTTGATCATATCCGCAAGGTCGCCCATTCCTCGGTCGGCGCGGTGATCGAGGTTGTCGCGGAAGGCGTGCCCCCCGGCCTTGGCGCGCCGATCTATGGCAAACTTGATTCAGATCTTGCCAGCGCCATGATGTCGATCAACGCCGTCAAAGGCGTGGAAATCGGCGAAGGAATGGCGGCGGCACTGCTGACCGGCGTCGATAACGCCGACGAGATCCGCATGGGGCCAAACGGGCCCGAATTTCTAAGCAATCACGCAGGTGGCATCCTTGGTGGCATTTCAACCGGCCAACCCGTTGTGGTGCGGTTTGCCGTCAAACCTACCTCGTCGATCCTGACGCCGCGCCGGTCGATCAATACCGCGGGCGAAGAGGTGGATGTGGTCACCACAGGCCGCCACGACCCCTGCGTTGGCATCCGCGCCGTGCCCGTGGCCGAGGCGATGATGGCACTGGTGATCCTTGATCACCTGCTGCTGGATCGCGGGCAGACCGGCGGCATCCGCGGCCAGATCGGCTAACACCTTGCGGGGTTTTGGCGGTTGCGTCCCTAAGCCGCGCGCAGCCGTCGCCGGATAACTTCGCGTCGCAATCCGGCTTCGCCCCGCGCCATCGCCCAGCGGTGGTTCCACGCGAACAGCGGCCCCAGCACGGGCGACAACAGCCGAAACAGCGGTCGCTCTGCCTTGACCCGCCAGTCATACACCGCTTCGGTGATCGGCCCGTTTTGCGTCAGCCGCCAGACGCCACGCCCCTGCAGATCGCCGGTGGCCTCGACTTCCCAGCCATGCGGCAAATCGGCCGCCACCAGACGCGCCACCCAGTTGATCTGATACGGCAACCGGCCTTTTGACCGCACAGAAACCTTGCGCCCCACGCCGTTCGCATCCCCCGGATCGGCGATTTGCACCGCCAGATACACCTCGCCCCACCAATCGGGCAGGCTTTGCGCATCGGTCAAGATCGCGGCCACCTCGTCGGCCAAGGCCTCGATCCGCCAACGGGTGACGATGTGAAACTCATTCGCTTTTGCTGTCATCATCTGGCCCATGCTGTTGCTTCCTGACAGATACGGCGGCATCCCCGCGCAAGTTTCCGTCACCGCGCAATTGTACAAGAAATTCCCGCAACAGCGGCACGCGGCGGGGGCGAAAGCTTTCGGGTGTGCCTGCGACAAAGGCCATGCGGTGCAGATGGAACCGTCTGAAATCATTGCGTAAACAGCACCACGCCAACAACATCAGGGTGCGATCCAGAAACACCACCGACAACGGATAAATCCGCCGCTCTGTCATCACCTCTCCCCGGTCCAGATAGCCAATATCCAGCGCGCGCTCTTCCCAACAGGCCTCGCGCACCTGCCCCAGATGCTCGGGTGCTGCGGGGCGCTTTTCAAAACGATAGGTCTGCTGCACCGCGTGAATTGCCTGCCGCTGCACACGTTCCGGCAGGCTTGCGGTAATCTTGGCCAAGGCCGCATCCGCCGCCTTGGCCAGTGCTGCATCCCCCACCTGCCGCACCTCGGCCAGCCCCAGAACCAAAGCCTCTACCTCCAGACGGGTAAACATTTGCGGCGGCAAGGCCGGGTCTTCGGTCAGGGTATAGCCATAACCCGCCGCCCCGTCGATCAACGCCCCCCCGGCGCGCAAACTGTCG
>JBAVTI010000602.1:0-1624 GCA_049696055.1 Paracoccaceae bacterium
CCTGGATGCCGAGGGCGGTGGCAACATGTGTTTTGCCGGTGCCTGGCCCGCCGATCAGGACCAGGTTCTGGGCGCCGTCCATGAACTCGCAGCGGTGCAAGGTTCTGACTGTGGCTTCATTGATCTCGCTGGCGGCGAAGTCGAAGCCCGAGAGGTCCTTGTAGGCCGGGAAGCGGGCCGACTTCATGTGATAAGCAATGGATCGGACCTCGCGCTCGGCCAATTCGGCCTTCAGGAGTTGCGACAGCATTGGGATGGCAGCTTCAAAGGCCGGTGCCCCTTGCTCAATCAGGTCGGTCACGGCTTGGGCCATGCCATACATCTTCAGACTGCGAAGCATGATGACGATGGCGCCGGCGGCTGGGTCATGACGCATGGTGGCCTCCTGCGATCTGGGCACGCAGGCCGTCATAGCGTTCGACATTGGCCTTGGGTTCACGGTGCAGGGCCAGTGCCTGTGGCGTGTCCAATGGGGGACCGCCCACCACCTTGCCGTCGATCAGGCGGTGCAGCAGGTTCAGCACATGGGTCTTGGTAGGCACGCCCTCGGTCAGTGCCAACTCTACGGCGGTGAGAACGGCTTGTTCGTCGTGATGGAGCACGAGGGCGAGGATATCGACCATCTCGCGATCACCACCCGGTTTGCGCAGCATGTGATCCTGTAACTGTTTGAACGCAGGCGGTAATTCCAGGAAGGGCGCCCCATTCCGAAGCGCACCCGGTTTGCGTTGCACGACTGCCAGATAATGTCGCCAGTCATAGATCGTGCGCGGCAGCAGCTTGTGATTGCGCTGGATGACACGGACATGCTCGCACAGGATGTTGCCCTCGGCCGCCATAACCAATCGGTCCGGATAGATCCGAAGACTGACAGGCCGGTTCGCGAAGGACGCTGGAACACTGTAGCGGTTGCGCTCGAAGCTGATCAGACAGGTGGGTGAGACGCGCTTGCTCAACTCGATGAAGCCATCAAACGCGACGGGTAACGGCATCAGCGCGGCCTGCTCTTCGGCCCAGACATCGGCGATAGTGCCGGACTGTTTGCCATGCGGGGTCTCCTGCCAGAGGGCCAAACAACGCTGTTCTAACCAGACATTCAGCGCAGAAAGGTCGGGGAAGTCCGGCATGACTTGCAATATCTGATGGCGGGCATCCCGGACATTCTTCTCGACTTGCCCTTTCTCCCAACCGGCCGCTGGATTACAGAACTCGGGTTCAAAGACATAGTGGTTCGTCATGGCGAGAAAGCGCATGTTTACCTGCCGTTCCTTGCCGCGGCCGACGCGATCCACCGCCGTGCGCATATTGTCGTAAATCCCCCGCGCAGGCACACCACCGAAGACCCGGAATGCGTGCCAGTGGGCATCGAACAGCATCTCATGGGTCTGCAATGGGTAGGCCCGAAGCAAAAAGGCCCGGCTGTGCGACAGCTTGATATGCGCCATCTGCAGCTTGGTGCGTTCACCGCCCAGAACCGCAAAGTCCTCACTCCAGTCGAACTGGAAGGCATCGCCGGGATCAAAATGCAGCGGCACAAAAGTCCCGCGCCCCGTCGTCTGTTGCTCGCGCTGGCGGTCCGCCTTCCACTGTCGCGCAAAGGCTGCCACCCGGGCATAAGAACCGG
>JBAVTI010000603.1:0-2093 GCA_049696055.1 Paracoccaceae bacterium
GCCCTCGCGAGCTTGATGTGCATGTTGTCCAGACCCTCTATGCAATTTTTACTTTCACGTAACACGAGATGACCTTCCTATGAGCAGATTGTCCCATTCCGAAATCCACATGGTGCATCGCATCGGCTGGCTGCGCGCCGCAGTGCTGGGGGCTAATGATGGCCTTGTCTCGACCGCCAGTCTTGTCGTGGGCGTTGCCGCCGCAGGGTCCGGGCGGACCGAGATTCTTGTCGCTGGTCTGGCAGGGCTGGTGGCTGGCGCGATGTCGATGGCGGCGGGTGAGTATGTCTCGGTCAGTTCGCAGAGCGATACCGAGCAGGCCGATCTTGCGCGCGAAACCAGGGAACTAAAAGACACGCCCGAGGCGGAATTGGACGAACTGACCCACATCTATGTCTGTCGCGGACTGGATGAGGGTCTGGCCCGGCAGGTCGCGGTCCAGCTGACGCAGAAGGACGCGCTCGGTGCTCATGCGCGCGACGAGCTTGGCATCTCCGAGACGGTGACCGCCCGACCGATCCAGGCGGCGGTGGTCTCGGCGATGACCTTTGCGGCAGGTGCCGTCATCCCGCTGATCGTGGCAACCGTGGCACCCGCCGCGCAGATATCAGCGATTGTTGCAGGGACGACCCTGATCGGCCTGATGGCACTTGGCGGCCTTGGCGCCTCGGCCGGTGGTGCAGGCGTCGTCAAGGGTGCCATTCGCGTCACATTCTGGGGCGCCCTTGCCATGACCGCGACGGCCGCAGTCGGGTGGGTCTTTGGCGTTGCGGCATGATCGTCCCCCAAACCCCAACAGAACGCAGATTGGTGCCATCGCCACAGCGACTGATGTCGATCAATGCCATGCCTCCCGCTTCATGCAACTATCCAAGCTGATACAAAGGAACATGCTATGACCATGACAAGAGACCAGATCGGTAGCGTCCGAGGCTACACGATCTATCAGATCGGCCTGCACTGGCTGATCGCGGTGCTGGTTTTCGCGCAGCTCATCTTCGGCGAAAGCATGACCGAGGCCATTGAAGCGGCCGAGGAAGGTGAGCCGGTCTCGGCGCTCGAAGGTAATCTTGCCGACATGCACTACTATTTCGGTATCGCCATCTTGGCGCTGGTTGCAGTCCGGTTGGTCCTGCGTCTCAAGAACGGCGCTCCACCGCCGCCGCCAGAAACAAGCGGAGCCATCGAACTGGCGGGCAGGGTTTCCCACTGGCTGTTCTACGCGCTGCTTGTCGTGGTGCCTGTTACCGGTCTGCTTGGGTTCTACTACGGCGATCCCTATGGCGAGTGGCACATTTATGCCAAGCCCGTGTTCATCGGCCTGATCGCCCTGCATGTCGCCGCGTCATTGTATCACCAGTTCTGGCGCAAGGACGGTCTGCTGATGCGCATGCTGAAGCCTGAGTAAGGGGCGGCCAAAGGATTGGGGGGCAGTATCGGCGCGGCTCGCCTTGCCGTCTCTTAGGTCAGTTCCACAGCACTGCCGCAAATGTACCAACCCAGGCCGCGAGCGCAACAAGGACCAGACCGGGCACGACCCGAACGGCGAAAGCCCATCCGCCACCGGTCACGGCCATGATGATCTTGGACATCGTGTTGGACGTCAGCGCCGCAAGGATCGGAACCACCGCATCCTGTGGCGTGACTTTGTCTGATGCCACAAGTGTTGCCACCGAAATAGCCGCCGCATGAGTATCGACCAGTCCTGCAACCACCGCCGCAAGCAGTACGCCCGCGCCGCCAAACCGCGCCTGCAAACCCGCCGAGATGACGAGGATGACCGCAAGGATCAATCCGAATGCAAGCGCCGTCTTCAGGCTGAAGACGCCGACGGTCTGCACCGCGTCACTTCCCGCATTTCGCGCGGCCAAAAGCGTAAAGCCCGCCCCATAGGCCAGCGCCGTGCCCCCGGCCAGAAGAAGGGGCCCTGTCAAGCTGAACAGTGTGGGCATACTGGTGGCCGCGACGACCAGCGCCATCTGAGCAATTGTGGCGACGGTCGACAATACCGCGCCCGCGACGCAAGCCGCCAGAAGGTCGCGGGATTTCTTGGCCCGCGATCCCATTGCGCCGATTGTTGCCGTGCTGGAGAT
>JBAVTI010000604.1:0-8342 GCA_049696055.1 Paracoccaceae bacterium
AACCGCGGAAACAGATCCAGAACCCGCGCCCGCGTTGCCGCCCCACACCCGCGCGCCATCAACCCGATCTCAAGGTTTTCCGCCACCGTCAGCGGCCCAAACAGCCGCCGCCCCTGTGGCACATAGCCAATCCCGTGGCGCGCAACCTCATGCGCAGGCAGCGTATCGATCCGCACGTCATCCAGAAAAATCGCCCCCGTGGTCAGCGCCACCTGCCCCATAACGGCCCGCAACATCGTGGTTTTCCCCGCCCCGTTGCGCCCCATCACGCAGGTTACCTCGCCCGCCCGCGCCTCCAGCGTCAGCCCCCGCAACACCTGCACCACGCCGTATCCGGCATCCAACCCGTCAAGTTTCAGCATGACTGATACCCAGGTATGCTTCCTGCACTGCCGCATCCGCCTGAATTTCCGCAGGCGTCCCCTGCGCCAGAACCTGCCCGAAATTCAACACCGTAATGCGATGCGCAATGTCCATCACCACATCCATATTATGCTCGATCAGCAGCACCGTTGTTTGCGGCACCAGGCTTTCCACCAGTGTCGAGAACGCCGCAATCTCGCTATTTGCCAAACCTTGCGTCGGCTCATCCAGGATCAACAAGCGCGGCTTCAATGCCAGCCCCATTGCAATTTCCAGCAGCCGCTGATGGCCATAAGCCAACTCGCCCGCCACCTGCTGCGCGTGATGGATCAGCCCCACCCGGTCCAGCGCCGCCAATACCGCCTGCCGCAAATCGCGTGGCCGATGCCGCTGCGCCGCCAAAGCCACGTTATCAAACACCGATAGCCCGGCATAGATCGAGGTAATCTGGAACGTATACGCCATCCCCAGCGCCACACGCCGATGCGCGGGCAGCGCCGTAATATCCTGCCCGGCAAAGTGTATCGTCCCGGCCTGCGCCGCCACCCGCCCGCACAAAAGCCCGACCAATGTGGTCTTCCCCGCACCGTTCGGCCCGATCAACGCGTGAATCTCTCCGGCCCTCAGATCAAGATTTACCCCGTCCACCGCACGCAGCCCACCAAAGTGCCGCGTCAAGCCCCGCGCCTGTAACAGCGGCACTTCCGGCGCAGTCACGGCAACCATGACAGCCACCGCGCGCGCACGAATCCCAGCAGCCCCTTGGGTGCAAACAGCACCAACACTAGCAACGCCACCCCCACCACCATCAAATGTGCGCTGGTATATGTGCTTGCAATATCAATCAGATAGAACATCACCACCACCCCAACCAACGGCCCAAGCACCACGCCAGCTCCACCCATCAGCACCCAAAGCATCGGCAATATCGAATACTGAATCGTGGTGAAGCTTGCCCCGGCATAGCCAAACAAAACCGCGTAGGCCGCCCCGGCCGCGCCTGCATAAAGCCCTGATACCACCAGCGCGAACCACTTCACCGCAAACGGATTATACCCCAGCATCCGGCTGCGCGCCTCGTTTTCACGCATCGCCACCATCACCCGGCCCAACGGCGATTGCACCAGGGCCAGCTTGATCAGCAGCCCGGCAGAAAACAACAGAAACGCCGCAATATAGCGTGGGTTTTCCATCGACAGGTCATAGCCAAACATGTTGCGGCCCAGCCGTTCCACCACAAAGCCTTCATCGCCGCCGGTCCACGCCCCGAAATACAAAACGGTCAAATACCCGGCCTGCGCAAACATCAGCGTCACAATCATGAACGACACGCCCGCCGTGCGCAGCGCAAGCAACCCCACCGCGCCCGCGGCCACGCCCCCCGCAACCAGCCCGGTCCACAGCGCCGGTGCTGCCGGCCATTCCACCAGATACACCGCCAACCCCGCGCCATACATGCCAAAGCCGAAAAACAGCGCATGCCCAAGACTAAGCAATCCGGTGTAGCCAAAGGCGATATTGTATCCCATGGCAAACACCGCCAGCACCATGATCCGCGCAAAGTTGGTGTGATGATAGGCGGGCAGCACGAAATGCAAGCCAAACAAAACCGCCAAAACCGCCAGATGCAGGGCAATCACCTTTCCCCGCGCCGCCATCATTGTTTGTCTCCAAACAAACCTTGCGGGCGAAACACCAACACCATCGCCACAAACAGCGTCGCCAGTATTTTTGCCAATGTCGGCGAGTAGAACACCGATATCACCCCGTCCGACAGCCCGATCAACAGCGCCGCCACCAACGTGCCGCGCAAAGACCCAAGCCCGCCGATGATCACCACGATAAACGACATCAACAAGGGGTCGCCCCCCATCAGGTAATGCGCCTGCTGAATAGGCACGATCAGAACTGCAGCCACCGCAGCCAACCCCGCACCCAGCGCGAATGTCCCCGCATAAACCCGGTCGACATGAATGCCAAAAGCCCGCGCCGTGATGCGGTCGATCTGCACCGCCCGCATGATCAGCCCGGCCTTGCTGCGCGTCATGAACAGCCAAACCGCCGTCAGAATGAGGCCCGCCGCCACAACCACCGCAATCTTGTAGCCCGAATAGCCAAACCACGGCAGTTGAAGGCGAAAGTTGAACGGCGGCTCAACGGGGCGCGCGTCCGGCCCGTAAATCGTCAGCGCCGCTTGTTGCAGAATATACAAAAACCCGATCGTCGCCAAAATCGTCGCCTGCGGGTCGTAATTCAAACGCTTTAGCACCAAGGTATCCATCAGCGCCGCAATCGCCGCCACCAACAGCGGGCAAACGATCAACGCCGCCGCAAACCCTACCCACGGCGGCCCCGGCACATATTGTGTTACAAACCACGCCGAAACCGCACCCAGCATGTAAAACTGACCATGCGCTACGTTCACCACACGCATCACGCCAAACACCAAAGACAGGCCCACCGCCGTCAGCGCAAGCACCGCTGCGGCAACCAGACCCTCCATCAGGGCCAACAAAAGAAAAGGACCAAACGCCATCAGATGCACGGGGGCCGCAAAGCCCCCGCTGACCCGTCAGAACGACATCGCAGTATAATCCACCGTGCTTTCGTACATGCCATCCTCCAGGCTGGTGGTATGCACCCGCATCAATTTGCCACCGGTCACTTGGCTGATGTGTTGATGGCCAAACACCTGATGGGTCTTGCCGTTGAACACCTTGTCGCCCTGCGGATGCGCGCGGTCCAGCGGAAACGCCGTCATCGCCTCCATCGCCTCGACAAACTTCTGCCGATCCGCAACGCCCTGATACCCCGCCGCTTCCATTGCGGCCTTGATGTCAAACAGCGTCTCCCAACAGCTGAACATATGCGAATAGGTGGCAATATCGGCAGGATCAGAGACTGATGCGCCATTGTCATCCACACCCACCGCCGCCCGGTAAAACGTCTCATGCTCGCCCGCGTCGGCCTGTTTCACGCGGTTTTGGGCCTCCCAGAAATGCGTGCCCTCCAGGAACTCCAGCCCTGGCGAGGCGATATCCACCGCCTCCAGACTATCAATGAACCCAAAGATCTGCGGCTTGGCACCCGAGCCATAGAACTCGCCCAGCTCTTTCACAAAGGTCAAAACCGCAGGCCCCACCATCACGTGGTAAAGCACTTCGGTTTCCGCCGGTATCTGTGGCAAATAGCGGGTGAAACTGGTCTCGGTTGGCGGAATCGCAATCTGGGCGATCACCTCACCGCCCTGCGCCGCCATCGCTGCAGTAAAGAAATCGCGGTGGTCATGACCAAAGGCAAAGTCCGGGAAAATCATCGTTACCTTTTTGCCCAGATTGGCCGAAACCCAGGGTGCCATCGCCGCGATCTGGCTGCGCACATCGGTAATGCCGGGCTGCAAGGTCCAACGGTTCAATGTGCCGCTCGCCACATGATAGCCTTCCGAACACACCAGATACGGCACTTTCAACTCGCCCGCGCGCGGTGCCGACCCGATCACCACATGGCTGAACAGCGGCCCGAAAATCGCATCCACCCCATGCTGGTTCACCAGCTTGTCCACCACCTCAGACCCGCGCTGCGGGTCGGTGCCATCATCCTCGAACACAATCTCAACCGGGCGGCCATTGATGCCCCCCGCCTCGTTCAAAACCTTCAGCGCTGCTGTCGCCGTGCGTTCATACCAACGGCCATACGACGCGCCGATGCCGGTGCGGTGCAGCTGAAACCCCAACTTGATCGGAGCCGAAGATTGCGCCTGCAAAAACCCCGGATAGCCGCCCGCCGCAATCAGCGCGCCGCCCCCCGCCATACCCTTCAACACCGACCGCCGCGACGGATTCAGCCCAATCAATTGCGTCTTCATCTGGTATCTCCACTGTTAAGGAATGGCGCTATTCACCTGCGCCTTTTGCAAAAGCCCGCGCCTTTGGCCAAAGAATGTGCGCCTGCCGCTGAAAAGTCTAACGCTTTCTGCCCGGCCCTCACGCCCCGACCGGCGAGGCCAGCAACCAAAGCCCCAGCACGGTATACCCCACCATCAACACCGTTATCGGCACATGCACCCACGCCACCGCTGGCCCCATCCGCCGCGACAGATGCAGCGCCAATACCACTGCCAGAATATGCGCCCCCAGTATCGCCGCGAACTGCGCATTCCAAACCGCCACCATCGCACCCCGGTCGGCCAGAAACCCGAACGACACATAAAACGGCGGCAATCCCAACAATTCGTCACCGCGAAACAGCGGATCATTCAGCGCCGCCAAGGTGTATTGCCCGCTGGTCAGCAGCGTCGTCAGATAGTGCGCGCCGTGATACCCCGCCGCAATCGCCAGAAACGCCAACATTGCAGGCCCTGCCTCACGCCAAAACGCGCCCCGATGCCCCGCAATCCGCCGCCCCAACGCCAGCGCGCCAAGCACCGCCCCCGCCGTCAAGGCCCACACCCCCAGCAACCCCGCCGTATTCACCCCCATCACCGCTGACCGACCGGTAAACTCTAATGGGTTCTCGCCAATCAGCCCCAGCCAGAAAAACGTCTTGTGTAACCCATCAAACGTCAGCCCTGCCAACACGACCGTGATAAACGCTACCGCACTTGGCGAAAGCGCTGCCATCCGCAACACCTGCGCGCCCGGCCAGCCTGCAAACAGCCGCGCCCGCCGCCCGTCAATTTCCAACCAAAACGGCGCAATCTTGGCAATAAAGCCAAAATACACCGTCAGAAACTCGCCGTTGGCCAACCACGCTTCGCCCTCCAACACCGCCAGCACAAAGATCACCGCCCAATACCCCAGCGCCATCCGTGCAAGCACCCCCGGATCGTCCGGCGACAGCGACACGATCTCGAACCACGCAAAGCCCAGATACCCCAAAACCGCTGGCCAATGGCCTAACCGCGCCAGCCCAACACCCCCGGTCCGCCCCAGCAAGATCCGCGCAATCCGCACCGGCCCCGCCCAAGGGTTCACCGCCCGCCACAGATTGCCAAACACCAAAGACGCCAGCGGCAGCGCCACCCAAACCCCGGTCCAAAACACCAGCGTCAGCAGGTTGTGCATCGGGTCGTCAGGCCCGAAAAACCCCACCAGAATCAGGCCCAGAAACACCAAAAACGCCAGATAGCTGGAAACCACCACCGGCACCAAAACCGGCCGCTCGCCCATCAGATGCGCCCGCATCCCCGGCAGCCGATGTGCCATGGCCCCGATCATCGCGGTCAGGGCCACCACTGCGGCCGCACCCCCCATGTAATACCCGGTCGGCAGCGTCATGATTATGCTTGCCGGCAAAGCGCAGGCCAGCGCTGCAATTGGCCACAGCAGCGGCGGCAGCACACAAAGCGCCGCCCAAACTGCCCGCATCAGCGCAGGCCGTCCTCGCCCTTCATCTGCCAAACCTCAAGCCCCCCCATCCGGCTGTGCACCCGCGGCCCCTTGGCCATCGCCAGCACAAACAAGATCTCATCCGCCCGCGGTCCATCGGGCACACAGACCGTGATCGCGTCGAAATGGCTGCGCACATAGGCCGCATTTATATGCCCCAGCGGCACATCCAGACTGCCGCCCATCGGCCCCACCTTCATCGCGCTTGGCACAATCGCCCGGCTTTCCCCCAGCCGCTCGCGCATCGCATAGCCCCCCGGCACATGCCAAAGGGCACCTTGCTCGGCCTCGCCATCCGCGCCAACCAAGGCGCCCTTGCCATAGCCATCAATCCCCTCGCGCCCGCCCAAAGCCGCGATCAACCGATCCGTCAGCATCAGGCCAAGCGGCTTCAGATCCTCCATCGCGGTCTGCAAATCAGGCTCGAACCTGCCTGAAAACGGGTTTTTCACCACCGCCATGATCGCCCCGCGCAGCCGGGGCACCGCAGGCACAGGCCCGCCTTCATGGTGGATTTCCTCAATGATCAGCGCGGTTTTGCGCAGGGTAAATTCAACCAAGACAATGCTCCTGTTCCACCGCCAGCGCGTCACGCATCTGGCCCACAATCCTAACATCAGGGTGCAGGAAAAGCGCCGCCCCCACAATCACTCCGCGAAGTATCAAACTCTGCGCCACCACCTCGCCGGCGTCCAACGCCGCCGCCACCTCGGCCCGCGACAAGGCGCCAACCGCCACCGTCACCAACCGCGCGCCCAGGTCGGTATCAGCCTGCATCTCGCACGCCGCCCGCCGCGTTACCGCCCCATGCCCCGGCAAATCCACCGCATTGGCAATCATCGTCGCCGCCGCATCCGCCTCCGCCGCCGATCCCGCCAAAACGGTCACCGCATCGGCAATCCCAAACGAGAAACTACGCCCGCGCCACCCGCTGGTAGCAATCCCCCGCACCTTGTCACCATAGCCGATCGAAATCCGCTCTGCACTCAAACCCATCGCCACCGAAAACCGCGCGCCCGGCGTCAAATGCACCGCAATATCGCCGCCATTGTTCACATAGGCCCGGCTGACCCCCGGCCCCGGCATCACCGCCAAAACCGCATCCGCCACCGCCCCCGCCACCGCCGCCATCGGTGTGATAAACGCCGGTCGATGCGCCGCCACCGCCGCCGCCATTGCCCGCGCCACGTCGCCCATCAGCGGCACATCCTCTGCTGACCGCAACGCAGGCAACTCCGCCACCAGCGCCTCCAGCATCCCGTCAAACCGCGCCATGGCCCGGTCGAAAGCGGCTCTAACACTGCCGAAATCGCCATTCGCGCCGATAATCAGATCAATCGGCCCATGGTTCAGATGCAGCCGCCCATCCGGCAAAAACACCGCCTGAACGCCGCTTTTATCTGCCCAAGCATTCATCTGTTTGGCCACCGCTCCACCCGGCCTGCGGTCACATACTCCCCGCCCGCCGCCTGCATCTGCGCCGCCGACACAATCGCCGCTTCATGCCCACCCATCGCCAGATAGTCGGCGCGTGGCAACGTAAACTCCATCGGCGCCACCAGCGCCGGCGTCGGCACATAGCCAAATGCCCCCTTCGGCAAGGCTGTCACATCCACCATAAAGGTAATCCCGCCCCCCGGCCAAACGTAACACGCCGCCCCGCCGCTGGTCAGCCGCGTCACCCCACCCTGCACCGACCGCGTCAATCGCACCGGGTTTTTCGTCACGCCCGCGCGCAAGCTTCCCCCCGCACCGGCCATGAACACCACCGAGCACAGCGACGGCTCGCAATTCTCGTCGATTAATCGCACCGTCGGCAGCAACGCCTCTGGCAAGTCACGCCGCACCGGCACCAGATCGGCGTCCAGAACGTAATAGGCAAACTCCTCACCCGTGGTTGATACCATCAACAGCGAAAGCCCCGGACGCGCGCCCTTCTTGCCGTTCCACGCCCCCAATATCTGCAACGGATCCGTCAGCTTGGTGCCGCCCCAGCCCTGTCCCGGCTCTGACACCCGAAAATACCGCCCCGGGGTCGAGCGATGCCCCAGTATCTTGATCCCGGTCGGCTGCCACCCCAGAACCTTGCCTGCCTGATGCTCGGAAACCACGCCGGTGATGTGGTCATCCACCACCACCACCTCATCCACCAGCCCACGCCACTGTGCCGCGAACATCCCGATCGTGGCCGAGCCACAGCCCACCCGCATCCGCCGCTCCGGCACGCCGTCCACCACAGGTGCCGCACCCGCCTGCACCACAACTCGCGAACCGCCGTCGATCACCACCTCAACCGCCTCGCCATTACAAAGGCTTAGCATCGCCGCACAACATACCCGCCCCTCGGCCTTCGATCCACCGGTTAAATGATGCACCCCGCCCAGCGACAGCATCTGGCTACCATATTCCGCCGTGGTCACATGGCCCACCGCCTCGCCATCCACCCGAACCACCGCGCCCTCCGCCCCCAGGTAGCGGTCGGTATCAATCTTCACCTTGACACCGCAGTAGGAAAAGATCGCCTCGGTCACCACCGTCACCATATCCGCGCCATCCACCACCGAAGACACGATAAACGGCGCGGGCTTGTAG
>JBAVTI010000605.1:0-6945 GCA_049696055.1 Paracoccaceae bacterium
GCAGACAAGCCCTGCGGTGCACGGCCCGATCCGTTTAGCGCCACCACCCGTTCTTCGCCCGCAGGCTTTAATAAAATAAAGCAATCACCGCCGATCCCGGTCATCTGCGGCTCGCAAATTCCCAGCAGTACCGCCGCCGCAAGGGCCGCGTCTGCCGCATTGCCGCCCGCCTGCAACGTATCTATCGCCACCTTTGCTGCCAGCGGATGCGAAGTTGCGCACATGCCGTTGGTCGCAAACACCGCAGATCGTCCCGGTTGCTGAAAATCGCGCATTATCTCTCCTCTTTGGCGGCAGCCTAATGCAAATCCACTTTCCGGGGGAACTCCCTTTTCATGCGATTAAATCGAAAACCGACAGGCATATCACGAAACGCGGCCGCTGACTTTCCCGCGCAGCTTGGCGAATAGCCAAGGTGTTTTGGTATCGACCATGTCAGGAATGTGCCTCGGCACTCTGAGCGGCGTCATCCAATCCAGCTTCCCGAGGGCCGCCATTCCGTGCAATGCGACCAAACACGCGCCGCGAGATCACGAAACGCGGCCATCGGTCATCGCGCGCAGCTTGGCGAATAGCCAAGGTGTTTCGGTATCGCCCATGTCAGGAATGTGCCTCGGCGCCACGAACTGGGTGGGGGCAAACGCTCGCAGCGCCGAGGGAAGCTTTATGCAGCTACCCCTTCAATATGGCGATGACGCCGGGCAGTTTTAGGGGGAAATTATGGCAATTCTGGGCCCTATTGGCGCAATTGGAAACAGGCGGTTCTTATGGTGCGGATTGTCCCGTTTCCAACCGAAAACTCAGATAATTCCGACCGTCGACGCGGTGGTAGTGCAAGTCGCGCGATAGAGCCCGAATCAAGTGCCAACCAAAACCGCCCTCGGGCAAATCCTCCGTCCCCGCAAAGGCGCGCAATTCGCCAATGGGCAACACTTCCCCCGGCATCGGCAGGCCTTGGTCTTCGATCTGGCACAGCAGATCTGGTTGCTGCAAGTGCAGGGTCACCTCAATCAGGCCACTGTGCCGCGAATAGGCGTGTTCGACGATATTGTTCATGGCTTCGGCCAACACAATTTCCGCCGTACCGCGTGCCGCTTCAGGCAGGGCGCGCAGCAACAACGTCTCAAACAACGCACGCAGCCCATCTCGCACTGCCAGCGGCTCGCTGGGAATGACGATCCGGGCTTCCGTGGCACTGTCTGAAACGCTAAGGATGCGCGCCGATTCAGCCAGCATTGCGCAGGCCAGCAGGCACATGCGGGTGAATGGTAAATACCGTATCCATCCGCGTCAGCCGGAACACCTTTTCCACTGTTGGCGTCAACCCGGCCAGTTCCAGTTTGCGGTCCGGCCCCAGCAGCTTCATCACCGCCACCACCGCACCAAGACCCGAGCTGTCCAGAAACGCCACCCGCGACAGATCAAGGATCACCCGCCCGGTCGTGCCGATGGTAAGCTCGCGCATTCGATCCTTGAACTGAATGGCCCCGGCGGCATCAATTCGGTCTTCCATGGCATGAACAACCAAAAGATCGCCATGTGGTATTGCTTGTAGTTCCATTCGTTCGTCCCTCATGCTGTCAATTGCTTGCAGCCTAGCGTGCGTTCGTTAGCATTTCGTAAGCGCAACCCTGAGGGGGGATCAAAAATGCCGCAGGTCGTGATCATCGGTGCAGCCCGCACCGCAATCGGTGGGTTTCAGGGCGCCTTTGCCAGCCTTTCGGCATCCGAGCTTGGCGGCGCTGCAATCCGTGCCGCTCTGACCGGGCTTCCCACCCAGCAGGTTGCGGAACTGATCATGGGCTGCGTGTTGCCCGCAGGCCAGGGTCAGGCCCCGGCACGCCAAGCCGGCTTCGCGGCGGGCCTGGGGCAGGGCGTCCCCGCCACCACCCTTAACAAGATGTGCGGCTCAGGCATGAAGGCCGTTATGCTGGCGCATGATCAACTGGCCCTTGGAGCCAGCGGCCTGATGGTCGCTGGCGGCATGGAAAGCATGACCAACGCCCCCTACCTGTTGCCCGCCATGCGCAGCGGTGCCCGCCTTGGCCACGCCCGCGCGGTTGATCACATGTTCCTCGACGGGCTCGAGGATGCCTACGATAAAGGCCGCCTGATGGGTAGCTTTGCCGAAGATTGCGCCCAAACCCATGGCTTCACCCGCAATGCCCAGGATGCCTACGCCCTTGCATCGCTTACCCGCGCCCTTGCCGCGCAATCCTCGGGCGCTTTTGATGCCGAAATCGCGCCCGTCGCCACTTCCACCCGCAACGGCACCACCACCATCAGCATTGACGAACAACCCACCCTTGCGCGCCCCGACAAAATCCCCAGCCTCAAACCGGCCTTCCGCCCCGACGGCACCATCACCGCCGCCAATGCATCGTCAATCTCTGACGGTGCCGCCGCCCTCGTGCTGACATCCCACACCTTGGTGCAGGCCCAAAACCTCCCCCTGCGTGCCCGCATCCTTGGCCATACCACCCACGCAGGCACCCCCGCCGATTTCCCCACCGCCCCGATCCCTGCCGCCCAAAACTTGCTTGCCAACATCGGCTGGCGCACCCAGGACGTCGATCTGTGGGAGGTGAACGAGGCCTTCGCCGTCGTCCCCATGGCCTTCATGGCCGCCCTCGGCATTGCCCACGACATCGTTAACGTCAACGGCGGTGCCTGCGCGCTTGGCCACCCGATCGGCGCATCCGGTGCCCGGATCATCGTCACCCTGCTGCACGCCCTCGAGGCCCGCAACCTCAAACGCGGCATCGCCACCATCTGCATCGGCGGCGGCGAGGCTACGGCCATCGCCATCGAACGCCCCTGACACGACCTGCGTTTTATCCGGCGCATCGCCCCCAAAACCAGCGCGATCCAGTTAGCCCCTTCCCCTTTCTTGCTGGCCCAAATATCCTCTCTTCTGCCTGTTACCGCCCTACCAGAAAGCACCCGATGATTGTCGATTACCCCCGCCTCGCCACCCAGATCCACGCCCTCTGCCATGGCGAAACCGACGCCGTCGCCCTGATGGCCACTGTGGTATGCGAAGTTCACACCACCCACCCGCTGTCCGATTGGACCGGCTTTTACCGCGTAACCGACCCCGAGCTTCTCAAGATCGGCCCCTACCAAGGCTCGCACGGCTGCCTTGTGATCCCGTTCTCGCGCGGCGTTTGCGGCACCGTCGCCCGCAACGGCAAACATCTGATCGTGCCGGATGTCGCGGCGTTTGCCGATCATATCGCCTGCTCTTCCACCACCCGTTCCGAACTGGTGCTGCCGGTCTGGAATGGCGCGGGTAAGCTGCTTGGGGTGCTTGATCTTGACAGCAACACCCTCAACGCTTTCACCGAAAACGACGCCACTCACCTTGCGAGAATTCTCGCCGATACCTTCCACGACGCAGTTTAAGCTGATTCCGAACATACGCAATCCGCTCTAAGCTTGGGCTAGGTCGCGGGCCGCTCACACAGGGTCGCGCCAAACCAACCCCAACGCGCCTACCCCGCCATCCTGAGCCTAACCCTGGCGTAAAGGATAAACCATGCACGGCTCCTGCCTCTGCGGCGCTGTCGCCTTTGATATCACCGGCCCCGCCCGCGATGTCTGGGCCTGCCACTGCACCCAGTGCCGCAAATGGAGCGGCCACTTTTGGGCCGCGTCCTCCGCCGCCCTCACCGATTTCCACCTGATCCGCCAGGGCGGCCTTGCATGGTATCGCGCCTCACCTACTGCCAAACGCGGCTTTTGCCGCGATTGTGGTGCCAGCCTGTTCTGGATACCCGATGGCGAAGACCGCATTGCCTTTGCCCCCGGCGCGCTCGACGCCCCCACCGGCCTTGCCCTGACCCAACATATCTTCGTCGAAGATGCGGGCGATTATTATACCCCCGAAGGCCCGCCACCCGCGCCAGACGTTAGCCAGACCGCCGAAATCCTGTCCGCTTCGTGCCTCTGCGGCCAATGCGCGTTTTCGCTTCCCGGCCCGGCAGGGGCGGTGACCGCCTGCCACTGCACCCAGTGCCGAAAACTCTCGGGCCATTTCTCGGCCTCGTTTGATGCTCCCGAGGCCGCCCTGACATGGCAATCCAATTCCCCGCTTGCCGAATACCAAACCCCCGGCGGTGGTCAGCGTGGCTTTTGCACCCATTGCGGCTCCAGCCTGTATTTCCGCGCCGCAAACGGTGACTTCTCGGTCGAGGCCGGCATCGTCGACACCCCCACGGGCGGCCGCCTGACCCGCCATATCTTCACCGCCGATCAAGGCGATTACTACGCCCTTACCGACGGCCTGCCGCAAGTCAAAGCCGGGGAATAGCGCGCTCGCTTATCGGGCCTGTCAGCCCTCTGCGCCTCTGACCAAACCGAACGAAAAGGGCCGTCAGGCCCGATGAGTGTCCAGCCAAATCCGAACCACACACCCCTCACCGCCCATGCGCCACCTTGTCCCATGGTGCCTGCAACATCACCGCCCCGCCCGCGCGCAAGCCTCGTCCGGGTCGGCCTGATGCAGCCGCAGCTCAATCCCGGCACCACAAACCGCAACCCTTTCCCCGAGGCAGTCACCTTTGCCCCAATCGGCGGCAACCTGCCCCCCTATCTTTGCCACCGACCAAGGCCGCCGTCGACGCCCTCTACGCCTCTGACCAAACTGAACGAAAAGGGTCGTCAGGCCCGATGAGTGTCCAGCCAAATCCGAACCATACCCACCACACCGCCCCTCAGATCCGCCGACTGGGCACCCAGGCATAGCCTTGCGGGCACAAGATCACCGCCTCGCGCAGCCCGTGCGCCACCTTGTCGCGCGGGGTCTGCAACACGATAGCCCCGGCAAACTGCGCCGCGCGTGCGCAAGCCTGATCCGGGTCGGTCTCGTGCAGCCGCAGCTCAATCCCCGCCCCCCGCGCGCCTGCTTCGGGCAGTAACGATGGCAGCGGATGGCTGGCATAGGTGGCATCCGAATGCAGCTGAAACGCTTGCCCGGCATAAACCAGAACAGCAAAATCCCGGCTGGTTCGGTATGCCTGCATGCCAAATACAGCCGTCAAAAACGTCGCCTCGGCCAAGACATCGCGCACCAAAAGGTTGAGGCTCAGCCCCGTCAATGAATGCCCAAACTCTTGTGCCGCAACGGTATCGTAATCCATCAGATGCTCCTTCATCTTGCCAAAGTGACCCGCATCCGCTGGCCTGTCAAATCAGCGCTCTTGATCTTCCCCCGCACCACGCCGCAAACTGAATGCCAGACCTGATGCCGAGAAATCAACAAGCAGGCCTACCCACGTCGATCCCGCTGCTCTCTGCACGCCCTTGCAACGACACCAAATCCGCTTTTCCTGATCACGTCTTCAAGCGCTCTCCTCAACGGGCGGGTCGCCTGCCCTCCGCGCCATCCTTCGCAGACCCTGTTCCCTTCCCGCCCCTTCTGATCCCCCAAAGGCCTCTCATGCTCTCGCTGCTTTTGTCCTTCCCCCCCGAACATCTGCTTGCCTTCATGGCTGCGGGCATCGTGTTAAACCTGACCCCCGGCGCGGATGTGATCTTTGCCACCGCCAGCGGCATTGCAGGCGGCCCGCGTGCGGGGGCCGTTGCTGGCCTCGGCGTCGGCTTGGGAGGATTATGGCACGTCGGCCTTGCCGCTGCAGGGATCTCGGCCCTGATCGCCACCAACCCCGCCGCCCTTATCGCGCTGCGCTACGCCGGAGCGGCCTACCTTGCCTACCTGGCCTATGCCGCATGGACAGCACCCCCGACCCTCGCCAAAACCACCGACAGCACCGTACCTGCCCGTGCCATCTGGCGAGGCTTTCTGACCAATGCCCTCAACCCCAAAGTGGCGCTTTTCGTCATCGCCTACCTGCCGCAATTCACCGATCCCGCCCTCGGCCCGGTCTGGCAACAAATCCTGCTGCTCGGCGGAATCTTCACCCTGACCGGCACGATCATCACCGCCAGTTACGGCGCCATCGCGGGCCACATGGGCACCGCCCTCAGCACCCGCCTGACCATTCTCAACAAACTGGGCGCCGTCCTGTTCGGCGGTCTCGCGGCAAAATTGATCCTCGACTAAACCCACCCCTTGATCTTCCCCGCCCCGACGCGGATGTTGCGCCAACCGCAAAGGACGCCCGCCCGTGATCGACATCCTGCTCGCCATGCCACCACAACAATTCGCCGCCTTCCTTGCCGGCGCATTGGTGGTCAACTTTGCCCCCGGCGCTGATATGATCTTTGCCACCGCCTGTGGCATCCAGGGCGGCCCCCGCGTTGGTGCCTTGGCGGGGCTTGGCGCGGGTACCGGCGTGCTGTGGCATGTCACCCTTGCGGCGCTTGGCGTCTCGGCAGTCATTGCGGCCAACCCCCAAGCCCTGATCGCCATCCGCTATATCGGGGCCGCCTACCTGCTTTGGCTGGCGTGGAAATCATGGCGGGCAGGCGGCACCCTTGCCATCGGCGCGGGCACCCCATCGGGCTGGCGTGCCTTCCGCCGGGGTATCTTGTCCAACGTGCTTAACCCCAAACCGGCGCTGTTCATGCTTGCCTTCCTGCCGCAATTCGTGAACCCCGCCATTGGCCCGGTCTGGCAACAAATCGTCGCCTTGGGCTGCGTTTTCGCGATCGGCGGCACCATCGTCACCATGGGCTACGGCCTGATCGCGGGCTACGCCGGCCGCGCCCTTGCCGAACGCATGGGGGCTGTCAACAAAATCGCCGCTGTCCTGTTCACGGGCCTCGCGGCCAAACTCGCTTTCGATTAAGGAACCCCCACATGGCACAAATCACCCTTCTCGATGGCGGCATGGGTCAGGAACTTCTGGCCCGCACCGGCGACGCGCCCACCCCGCTTTGGGCCACCCAAGTCATGCTCGATCACCCCAATGTGGTGCGCGATATCCATGCCGATTACTTTGCCGCCGGGGCCACGGTGGCCACCACCAACACCTACGCCAT
>JBAVTI010000606.1:0-1512 GCA_049696055.1 Paracoccaceae bacterium
TCTTGCTGCTGCGCTCGGAACACCCGATCCCGGACAAGGAACGCGAGAAAATCGCGCTGTTTTGCAACGTCCGCAAGGAATCGGTGATCGCCGCCTATGATCTGAAAACCATTTACGAGGCACCGCTGGCCTATCATCGCGCCGGGCTGGACCAAGCGGTGCTGGATGCGTTCGGCATCTCGCCTGCGCCCAAGCCCAACCTTGACCGCTGGACCGATGTGATGGACCGCCTGACCCATGCCGAGGGCGAAGTGCGCGTGGCCATCGTCGGCAAATACACCCAGCTGGAGGATGCCTATAAATCCATCGCCGAGGCGCTGACCCATGGCGGCATGGCCAACCGCACCCGCGTGAAAGCCGAATGGATCGACGCCGAAATCTTCGAGCGCGAAGACCCGGGCCCCTATCTGGAGCCGTTCCACGCCATTCTTGTGCCTGGCGGCTTTGGCGAGCGCGGCACCGAAGGCAAGATCAAGGCGGCGCAATACGCGCGTGAAAAGAAGATCCCCTATCTTGGCATCTGTCTGGGGATGCAAATGGCGGTGATCGAGGCGGCGCGCAATCTGGTCGGCCTCAAGGACGCTGGGTCGGAAGAATTCGACCACGAGGGTGGCAAGAAGCGCTTTACCCCGGTGGTTTATCACCTGAAAGAATGGGTTCAGGGCAACCACGTCGTTGCGCGCAAGGTCGGCGACGACAAGGGCGGCACCATGCGCCTTGGTGCCTATACCGCCATTCTGACCCCCGGCTCTGCCGTGGCGCGCATCTATGGCACCACCGAAATCGAAGAACGCCACCGCCACCGCTATGAGGTAGACATCCAATACCGCCCGCAGCTGGAAAAATGCGGTCTGGTGTTTTCCGGCATGAGCCCGGACGGCAAGTTGCCCGAGATTGTCGAGGTCAAAGACCACCCGTGGTTTATCGGCGTGCAATTCCACCCGGAATTGAAAAGCAAACCCTTCGCGCCGCATCCGCTGTTTGCCGATTTCATTCGCGCGGCCAAGGAAGTTGAGCGGTTGGTGTGATTTACCATCAACCGCTCTGATTGGACCTGACTGTCTTACGGAGTGTAAAGTGACGGCGTACCGGCTGCGCCAAGGACATAACAAGAAGCCTTAGTGATAGTCATGCTCTTGTTGCGATCCTGAGGAAGTTTCGCAGCATCGGTCGCGGCTTTAAGGGAAACACCCGTACAATACGGGATTGAAACCTTTTGATAGCCGCGATCGCGCATGCAAATTTCAAGATTCTTGCCGCGCAATCCTGCATTTGCATCAACCGAGTATAGCCCCACATAAGGAGCCCATCCAACTTGGGTATTCGTCGGAACCGCTTGACTGGCTTGCGTCGCACAGCCAACCGAGTCACGTTCATAGCGGTCAAATGTTACCCCCGACTTTACAAAAAATTCGCTTGGCACGCATCCCGTTAGGATCATTCCTGACAACAAAACGGTGGCAATTAGGCTAGCATTCTTCATTAATTGGTCCTCTACCAAGCTTGTAAAGA
>JBAVTI010000607.1:0-7907 GCA_049696055.1 Paracoccaceae bacterium
CCACAAAGGCCTCATGAAACCCCTGACAACCCACGAAGAATTCTGCCGGAAGAACGCCGCCCGTTTCGTCGCCGTCCGGGGTTGTGCCACGCGCAGATCGACATGCTCGCCCGCTTGTTGGCCAAGCAGATAGGCGCCGATCGCGCAACCCTTGCCTTCACCTCGATCCTCTCGGCAATCATCGTGCAGAAGGCCGAGGCTCGGCTCACCTTGGTGTTCGATATCGGCAACGCGGATCCGGTCACCAGGACGGAACGGTGGTGGCAGACGAACCGAAGGCATCGGCTGCCCCGATCACAGGCAAGCGCCAAGCTGGCCCAAATCATGGCTTTGGCAGAGGTGTGCGACATAACCGGTTTGCAGGCCTTGGAGATCAATCCGGTGTCGTTCAGCCCCAAAGCGATGGCGCTTTGCGACCTCTACGTGATCGCCATTACCGCCCGGATGGGAGGCGCAGCACAGAGATTTTCCGCGAATTCTGTCCTGCCAACCGCTACACCTACGAATCTGGCCTTTGCAGCTACGAGAAGCGCTGGGCGCAAGTGGATACAGCACAGGACGCGTCATATTTTGGCACATGGGTCAACCCGACCCGGCCGATGATCTTCAGCTATTCCGAAGGCGACACGACCTTGAAAGTGGCCGCGTCGTCCTGGGAATTCGTTGCAGCGCTGCGGGAGATTGATGCTTGGAAACGGGCGCACGGCTACCTGCCTCGGCCTGACGCAGGGTCTGTACTTCAGTGTATCTGCTTGTCTTCATTCAGAATCTCCTCATGAATCTTGCCGAGAAAATTCTACTTCCGCAGCCCCTTAATTTCGGGGAAGATTACCCGACCTTAAATCCAGCCTCGGCCATCAATCGGTTCGACTCGCTCTCGACCGTATCTTCAAGCTGTTTCATAAATGCTTCGTTGGGTAGACCGGGCGCAATAGCGGGTAGAAATTCGATCACCGCAAGCCCCGGTTTGCGGTAAATTCCATGGCGCGGCCAGAATACACCGACGTTGGTGGCAACCGGGATGCAGGGTTCACCAAGTTGGCCGTAGAGCGCGGCGGTGCCCTTCTTGTAGGGCAGGTGCTTGCCGGGAGCGGTGCGGGTGCCTTGGGGGTAGATGATCATCTGACCGGGGCCGGACGAGCCGTTTTCGACATCGGCCAACATTTGCTTGATCGCCGCGCCGCGTTTGCCCCGATCAACCGGAACAAAGCCTGCGCGCAGGCCATGCCATCCGGCAACAGGGATATATTTCAGCTGTTTTTTCATGATGAAGCGGGGGGCGGGCAGAACTGAGACCAACATCACCGAATCCAGCATGGATTGGTGTTTGGAGGCGATCAGGGTGGCGCCGTGCGGGACGGTGCCGCGCACCTCGGTTTCAAGACCGATAAGGATGCGGGCGGTATAGCGAACCCAGCGCGCGTAAAGCTGTATCCAGCGCAGCGATGCCGAACGGTCGAACAGCGCAAGCGGGGTGTAGGCCAGCATTATCAGGACAATCGCCACATACATTTGCGCGACGAAGATCAGTGAACGCAGCCATTGCAGGGCATATTTCATGTCAGCTCTCGTAGTTTGGCGAAGGCGGCGGCGCGGGTGGCGAAAAAGGCCGTAAGGGCGGCAAGGAGGGGAAGCAGCAGGGGCAACAGCCAGCCTGCGCCCTGGAAGCCAAGGCCGGTGAGAAAGCCACCAGCCGCATCAGCCGAGGGCAGGAAGGCGACGCCGATCATGCCTGCGATGGCCCCGACGGCGGCCCCGGTTAGTGCGCGCAGGGTAAAGCGGCGCACGAAGGCGCGGGCGATGTAGGTGTCGCGCGCACCAACAAGGCGGAGGACTTTGATCACTTGGGCATTGGCGGCAAGCGAGGCATTGGCGGCAAGGGTAATCATCGCGGCCATAGTGCCGAGGATCAGGATGATCGACACATAACCCAGCAAACGCAGGCGGCTGGCGGCAACTGCAAGGGGGCGGCGCCAGCGGGTGTGGTCATCCAGCACGGCACCGGGTGCTTCGGCAGAAAGGCGTTGGCGCAACCCTTCGCCATCATAACCCGCGGCGTCTTCGGTAATCTCGATCAGTCGCGGAATGGGCAGGGCATCGACGGGCAGATCGGGGCCAAACCACGGTTCCAACAAAGCGAGTTGTTCTTCATCGCTCAATGCGCGGGCGGCGGCGATGCCGGGCGTGGTGGCCAGCAGGTCCAGCACAGCCTGGGTTTGGGTGGCCAGCTGATCGGCGGGGGCCGAGACACGGATAGTGGCGGTGCGGTCAAGCGCGTCGGCCCAACGGGTGGCCATCCGTCCCGACGCAAGTGAAAGGGCAAGGGCGAACACGGCAAGGAAGGTCATCGCTCCGGCGGTAAAACTTGTCAGCCATGCCGAGGGTCCGGTGGGGGGAACCACACGGTCGGCGTGGCGATCGGATTTCAGCATTTCGGTGACAAAACGACGGATCACAGGTCTGCCCCCGCAAGTTGAACGCGGCGGTTCTTGATGCGCAACACGCGCGCAGCAACCTGTTGTTTGGCAGTGCGGATCAGGTTGAGATCATGGGTGGCCACGAGAATGGTTTTGCCCATTTTGTTCAGTTCGACCAGCAGGGTCAGCAGGCGCAGTGACATTTCCCAGTCAAGGTTGCCGGTCGGCTCGTCTGCAAGAATAACGTCCGGCCCCATAATCACGGCACGGGCAAGGGCGGCACGTTGTCGCTCGCCGCCGGAAAGCGACGGAGGCAGCGCGTCTGCAAGTTGTGCAAGGCCGACCCAAGACAAAAGATCGCCAAGATCGCGGGCTTCGCTTTCGCGGCCCGACACCATTAACGGCAGGGTGACGTTGGTCGCCAACGGCAGGTGATCGAGAAATTGGCAATCTTGATGCACCACGCCGACGCGGCGGCGCATGCGGGCAACCTCATCCCGGTTCAGGCTGTTCACATCGCGGTCAAAGATGGTGGCGCGGCCCGTGGTTGGTTTAAGCTCGGCGTAGCAGAGTTTCAGGAAGGTCGATTTGCCCGCGCCAGAAGGCCCGGTAAGGAAATGGAATGAGCCGGGCGACAGCCGCAGCGAGATATCGGACAGAAGTTCGCCGCCGCCATAGCTGTAGGCCACGTTTTCAAAAGCAATCACGCAAACACTCTCCCGGATCGATGCTGTTGCACCATTGCCCAGTCGCGCGGCGGTTTCAATCGGTCGGATGCGTTCGTTAACGACAAAGGCTTGGATAAGCAGGATATCGTTGCTACAACAATGACAATTGTGGGCCGGAGACGGTGAAGGACGGGACGAATGCGGCTGATTTGCCCGAATTGCGATGCGCAATATGAAGTGAACAATGATGCCATTCCAGATGGCGGGCGCGATGTGCAATGTTCAAATTGTGGTCATGCCTGGTTTCAGATGTCCCCTGAGGCCGAGGCGGCCATGACCGCTGAAGAAGAATTGTTTGATGCGCCTAGTGTGGGCTTGTCCCAAACTGCAGGTGCAGCCCCAATAGAAGTCCCTGCCCCCCCACCTGTGACGCCGCCACAAACCGAGGCCGCCGACGATGGTGACGAAGCAGAACAATTTGACAGCCCCAGCCCGTTGCAGCGCCGCACCCTGGATGAAAGCTTGCTTGAAGTGTTGCGCGAAGAGGCAGAACGCGAATCTACTGCCCGCCGCACCGAAGAACCGCAGCAATTGGAAACCCAGACCGATCTTGGTCTGGAGAATGTGGCCCCGGCAACGGCGGCGATGAGCCCGGCAGCCCGACGGATCGCGCAATTGAAGGGCATCGACCCGGATGCGTCCCCACTGGCCCCTTCACGTACCGCCACCCGGCGCGAGTTGCTGCCTGATATCGAGGAAATCAATTCGACATTGCGCGCCAGTTCGGATCGGAAACAAGCCGACGCAGACAGCGATGCTTTGCCGGACCTCTCGAAGCCGCGTCGTAGCGCGTTTCGCAGCGGCTTTGTTCTGATGATCCTGATCGCGGTTATGCTGGTGTTGGCATATGTGATGGCGCCGAAAATCGCGCTGCAAATACCTGGGGCCGCCGATGCGATGGCCGCGTATGTCGCCAAAGTGGACAGCGGCCGATTGCTTTTGGATGGGTTGATGCAAAAGGCGATTGGCGTGCTGCATGGTTTGACCGGATCGGACGGCTGACCCTGTCGGGTTTCGCGGCGATAAGGCTCAACGCTTAGGGTCAGAACAGGTCCAGCAGCCGCTTCAGGTAATCGCGTTCGCCGTTGGGACGTGACTGGTCACCCGAGCGGCGGCGAATTTCATCCAGCAGGGTTTGTGCGCGGCGGTAGATGTCTTCGCCTTGCAACAAGTTGCGGTCGGACCCGATGCGCCCGGCCTCGCCCAATTCGCGGCCCAAAGGATCGCGGTTGGCGTTTGGATCGTTGCGCCCCATTGCCTCGCCTTCAGAAGTGCCGTCTTCGCGGCGCTGATCCTCGGCCATGGCTTCGCCCAGATCGCGCATTCCTTCGCGCATCGCCTCCATCGCCTCGGCCTGACGGTCAAGCGCCCCGGAAAGATCGCCATCCCGCAGGGCGCGTTCGGCGTCGTCCATCGAGCGGCCCGCCTGATCAAGGCTGCGGCGACCCTCTTCGCCTTTTTCCGAGCCCTGACCGGGCAGGGCGTTCTGGTTCATGCCGTTCAGGCGGTCGCGCAGATCTTGCTGGCGTTCGGCAAGGCTGCGGCCATCGGCACCTTGATCCCCCTCGCCTTGTCCCTGATCTTCGCCGGGTTGTTGGCCCTGCGGGTTTTCGCCGTCTTGAGGCTGTTGGCCGTTGAAGCCATCTTGCAGTTCACGAAAGGCATCGTCGGACAGGCCTTGTTGATCGCGCAGGGTGTCTTGCAGATCGCGCATCGCCTGTTGGCCGGGGCCACCGCCCTGACCGCCGGGGCCTTCGGTAACTTGCATGTTTTCCATCAACTGACGCAGCATTTCCATCAGTTCGGCGGCTTCGGCCGTCTTTCCTTCTTCGAGCAGCTTTTGTAGCTCGTCCAGCATTTGCTGCAGTTGATCTTGGGTCATTTCGCGGGTTTCCTGATTTTCCGACATTTGCGGATCAGGGTTGCGCTTGGCCTCTTCGGCCAGTTGGCGCATGTAGTCATTCATCGCTTCGCGCAATTCGCGCATCAATTCGTCGATTTCGGCAGGGTCGGCACCGTCACGGATCGCCTGATCCAGACGGTCTTGGGCGCGTTTCAGGCGTTCGCGGGCCGAGGCCAGATCGCCCTCTTCCACCAGCAGGGCAATTTCCCACAGGGCATCGGCAATCTCGTCGCGGCTTGTGGCGGTAAGCGTAACCGCTTCGGCATCAAGGCGGCGGATGGCGACGCGCAGGCGCAGGTAGGCACCTTCGTCGCGGATCAGGTCTTCGGGGCGATTGGTGATGGCTTTCAGCAGTTGCACGGTATGGGAAGCATTGCTGCGCGCCCACAGAATATCGCGGCGCAATTCTATCAGCGCGGCGGCGAACGGGTCGAAAAAGCGTTTGCCGGGTAGCGTCAGGGCGACAGGCGGCGTGGTGGCGGTTTGGCCAATGGCGTCTTCTGCGGTCAGGGTGACAGTGACGGGCAGGTTGGCATAGGGGTGTTTGGACAGATCTTCGATCAGTGTTTCGTCAAACTTGGCGCGGCTGCCAGTGATCGGCAGCGGCAGATCGAGCGTAATCGGATCGCGCGGCTCGGGGGCGGCGGTCAGACCATAGCGGCGGTCGATCGCGGCAAGGTCAAGGGTGATGGTCGCCCGGCCACCCGTAACACCGTAATCATCCGAAGCGGTGAACGGCAGTTCCATATGGCCGTCGGTTTCACGGCTGACTTTGCCGGAAGTGGTGATCGCGGGCGTGGCATCGGGCAGGGCGATGATTTTCCAGGTGCGACCGTTGGGGCCGGAAATGGTGATCGTGCCGCTTTGCTGCACATCAAAATCTTGGGCGGCATCCGAGGCGGGGGGCGGTGCGGTGCGGCCAGAAACAGTCTCGGCAAGGGTCAGATCGCCGACTGAGCCATAAAGCCGGATTTGCAGGCGGGTGCCGAGAGGCAGTTTCAGATTGCCGTCAACTATGTCGTTCAGATAAAGGGCCGGCTTGCCGGTGTGGGCCGGAGGTTGCGCCCAGCCTTCCCAAGACGGCCCAGAGGCTGCAGCCTGCGCGCCGCCCTTTGCCAGATCCGCAATGCTTACGGCGCGCCAAAGTGACCCGAAGATCAGCGACACAACCAATGCAGTAAGCGCCACATAGCGCAGCGCGAAAGGGTCGCGGCGCGCTAGTTTCAGGTCGGGTGCCACGGGTTGTGCCGCGGCGGCGCGGGCGGCCATACGTGCGCGGTGAGCTTGCCAGACCGCAATCGACGCCGGGTCCTGCGCGCCTATGGCTTGGGTATCGGTCAAAGCAGCGATGGGGCGGCCCGGCAGGGAGGCATCTAGTCGCGCCAGTGCATCATCCCGGTTGGGTTTGCGGAACGTCCGTACCCCGGCGACCAGCGCCCAAGTGGCGGCGGCAATCGACAATACCAGCCCGGACCAAGCCGCCTCTAGCGGAACTTGATCTTGCGCCCCGAAAGCAAGAACAGCCAGCACCGCGATGACAACCGTCCACAACGGCCAAAACGCCCGCACCAACCGTTCGGCCCAAAGGCCAGCCAGCGTCAGCCGCAGGGGCCAGGTCAGGCGCAAAAGCGCCGTTTGGGTGGGGGTATCGGTCATTTTCTCCGTCAGGTTGATCGCGACTGTAATATCACAGCCATTCGGGAATGGTATCGCGGTTCAAGATTTCGTCAAACGTCGGTCTTGCACGGATGACGGCGAAGTGATCGCCGCTAACCAGCACTTCGGGGATAAGTGGCCTTGTGTTGTATTCCGACGCCATGACCGCTCCATAAGCGCCAGCCGAGCGGAAAGCGACCAGATCACCCGCAAAAAGCGGCGCTATATGGCGGCCTTTGGCAAAGGTATCGCCGGTTTCGCAGACCGGGCCCACGACATCATAGGTATGGTTCTCGGTGGCGGGAGCGGGCTCTATCACCGGGATGATGTCATGGTGTGCGCCATACATCGACGGGCGCACGAGGTCGTTCATTGCGGCATCAAGGATCAGGAAATCGCGGTCTTCGCCTTGTTTGACGTAGATCACCGAAGCGACAAGGATACCCGAGTTGCCGGAAATCAGCCGACCAGGTTCGATCTCGATCTCGCAGTTCAGATGGCCGAGGGTGCGTTTGACCATCGCGCCGTAATCAAGTGGCAGCGGCGGGGCATCGTTGGAGTGGGTGTAGGGGATGCCGAGGCCGCCGCCCAGATCGAGGCGGGTGATGCTATGGCCTTGGGCGCGCAGAAGGGTGGTCAGGTCGGCTACCTTTTGGAAGGCTTGCTCGAACGGTTCAAGTTCGGTCAGTTGCGAGCCGATATGGACGTCGATGCCGACGATTTCGATGCCCGGCAGGGATGCGGCTTCGGCATAGACGGCAGGCGCGCGGTCAATCGGGATGCCGAATTTATTTTCCTTCTTGCCGGTGGCAATTTTCTCATGGGTGCGGGCGTCGACGTCGGGGTTGACGCGGATGGTGATCGGCGCGGTTGTGTTCAGTTCGGTGGCTACGGCGGACAGGGCGCGCAGTTCGGGTTCGGATTCGACGTTGAATTGACGAATACCGCCCGCAAGGGCGAGGCGCATTTCAGCGGCGGTTTTTCCAACGCCGGAAAATACGATGCGATTGCCGGGGATGCCTGCGGCACGGGCGCGCAGGTACTCGCCGCCCGAAACAACATCCATGCCCGCACCAAGATCGCCCAGTAGTTTCAGCACCGCAAGATTTGACAGCGATTTTACCGAAAAGCACACAAGATGCGGCAGCGGCGACAGGGCTTGGGTGAACAGTTGATAGTGCCGTGTCAGGGTGGCCGCCGAGT
>JBAVTI010000608.1:0-3069 GCA_049696055.1 Paracoccaceae bacterium
ATAGAACATCCAGTTTTCGCCCACCGTGGTCAGCCGGTTATAAGTGCCGGTTACCCGCACAATATCGTGCTGCGGCAGGGTGTAATGCAGGAACCCCGCCACCAAAATCAGCAGCGTTATCCGGAAACCCCATTTCACATAAACCCACATGCCCGCACTCCTATTGATAATTCACCAGATAGACCGTCACCCCCACCACCACCGTTGGGATGATGTAAACCAGCCAGATCAACCGCTTGCGCAAACCATGCTCATAGGCCGCCATCCCCTCACGGATATAGGTATCGCGGTCGCCCTCCACACCCCCCGCGTCAAAGCGTTTTTCCAGCTTTTCGCGCCGGATCGACCGGGAATAAATCGACACCAGCACATAGACCACCGAAAGCCCCAGAAACCCGAACACCACCAGCCGGATAATCGCGATCATCTTTTCCCCTTTCTCATCGCGCCCCAGGGCCCGACCAGATCCACCATATCGCGCGTCGGCTTGGGTTCTGGCCGCATCGCCTCATCCATCCCCGGCTCTGGCCCAAACAACGCCGCCCGCGCGCCCTGCTTGTCCACCGCATATTCCCGCGCCAGAAAATCGGCCACGTAGCCCCGCTTGCGGTCCGACCAGCGGCCGTAGCTGGCGTAAAACAGCTCTTTATGCACGATATACATCTGCCGCACGTCCAGCGGCGACATTTCCGCCAGCAGCATGTTCACCAGATCGCGGTCCTTGGTCGCCGCTGCCCGCAGCGTGTAAAAATACGCCGGATGCTCGGAGGTAATCCGCGGCCAATCCCCCGCGCCCTCTACCCAGCGCAACAAATCCGCCAGCCCCAGAAACGCATCGGGCAACTGCGCCCCCAACCGATGGGCGATCTTGCGCAAATCCGCCCGCGTCGCCGCCCCCAGATCAAGGTTTAGCGCATCCGCCGCCTCGACCAGAATGAAATCCATCTTCTGGCGCAGCACCGCCGCCGCATCCATGCCCCGCGCCTGCACAATCGGCTCTACCAGACGGTTGCGGTCAAGCCATTCGGCAATCTGGTTGCGCTGGCTGATATCCATCGCCGGCGATACCGGCACATCGCCAAGGCTTTCGCGCGGCAACGTCGAAATCACGCCGGGAAATTTCACATCGCGAAACACATAAACCCCACCGAAATGCGAGGTCCAGAAATTCGCCTGCTCAAACACCATGATCGGCAGCGCAATCGGCACCCGCGTCACATCGCCGGTTTTCTTCGCCAGCCCGATCATTTCCGCAATCAACACATCATCGCGCCAGCCATCCGGTTCGGCCCGAAACCGCCCGATCAGCGCCGCCAGTTTCCCCGCATCCGCCACATGCCCGCCAATGGTATCCGCCTCGATGCTGACCTTGCGGATATCAAACAGCTTGGCCGCCGTGGATACCTCATAGACCGAGTTCGCCAATTCCCCCGCCACCGCATCCCGCGCCGTCAACGCAAACAACTGCGCCTCATTGGTTTCAATAAACTGCTTGAGGATACCGCGCGAGGTCGAGAATTTGATATTGAGAAGCGGCGCATCCTTCTGCGCCGTGGTCAGCAAAATAAACTGCCGGTTGCAGCCATTGGGGTTCAGATAAAGATCATCCCCCAACTCATCGCCGATCTCTGGCGAGTAGCCGGAAATATCAATATGAAAATCCGCAAGCTTGGTTTCCTTGCCTGCCAAATGCTTCAACGCCCGGTTATAGCGTTCAATCAGCGCAGGCGAGGACACCTCGATAAGGTTGCCAAACATCAGACCTTTTTCGATGAGGCGTTTCATATGTTTGGCCTTTCGCTCTTCGTAGCCACCAAACAAGGCTTCATGTCTGGCGACAACAATAGTTTGTCACAATACAGCGGATCAAAGAACGAATCCCAAGGAGCCAACGCGAAGCACGCATTAAGAAAGATTATCATGTTCGCACTGCCGACGACTGATGTGCCGACAAACTGATTGGCGCGTTGTTTGGCAAGCTCGTTTCTTCCCAATCCGTGCTCCAAGCTGGCTCGTCCGACCACAAGCCAGTCGCCGCTATCCAATAAATCGCGCGTCACGAATTGCACCGAAACGACACCTGCTGGGTCAAAGTCGTGTGGTTTGTCGCGTCCGCGTCGATCAAGCGTAAAAGCGCAGACTGCACTGTTCAACGCATGAGGCTCAAAAGCCAAAACTTGCGCAGCCGTGAACGTGCCATCTGCCAAGGAAACAAGGAACACATCCCCCGGAGCGCATTTTTGTCGCTTCTTTAGAAAACGACCGATCACCCCTTCCCCTCCAAATACCGCCGCTTGGCCTCTTCCTGTCGGCCAAAGTCCCGCACCATCCCGGCAATCGCGATCTCGTCCGACTTATCGGCATAGCGGAACTCGGAATCCGCATACCGATTAATCTCTTGGATCACCATCTCAACGGTAATCGGCTGCGCCATCCCCCGGATCAGCGCCAGTTTCTCATCATACGGCTTAAACAGAAACAACTCCGGCTGCTCCATCCATGCGTCGGGCAATTCAAAATCCATCGCCCGCACTTTCACCGCATCGGTGATATTCTTCACCGCCCGCCCGGTGAACCGCTTATCCGCCACCTGAATGGCCTTCAAATACGTCCCCAGCTTGGCAATCGTATCAAGCGCGCCGATATCCTTCGACACCTGATCCCAAACCCGGATCAGCCCGTCTTCCTTTGGCCGCCCATGCCCCTCAAAGCTTTCCGCCACCGCCCGCTTCATCTCCTGCGCCGCATAAAGCGCGTGGTCACCCAGCGGTATCGCATGCCCCTTGCCCAACAACAGCGCCAGAATATCAATGTAATCGTCGCGGCTAATTGGCCCATCCACCAAAAACCGCGCCCCGGCCCGTTGCCGCAAAGCATCATCGACATTCTCGGGGTAATTGGAAAACATCCCAAAGGTGCAATTCCCGCGCACCACGGTATTCGCCCCGGCAAAGGCCCCCATAAACACCGCCGTTACCTCCAACTGCCCCGCCGAGGATTGCCGATCCCCGCGTTTCCCGGCAATCTGGTCAATATCGTCAATGGTGCCAAAGCCAATCACCGCCGGGT
>JBAVTI010000609.1:0-2020 GCA_049696055.1 Paracoccaceae bacterium
CATCAACAGCGCGGCATAGCACAGATAGGGGTTCGCCGACGGATCGGGGAAACGGGCCTCGACGCGCTTGGCTTTGGGCGATTCAGTCCACGGAATACGAACCGCACCCGAGCGGTTGCGCGCGGAATAGGCGCGCAGAACCGGGGCTTCAAAACCCGGGATCAGACGCTTGTAGGCGTTGGTCGACGGGTTGGTGATCGCGTTCAGCGCCTTGGCATGTTTCAGGATGCCGCCAATGAAATACAGCGCCTCTTGCGAAAGATCAGCGTATTTGTCGCCTGCAAACAACGGCTTGCCGTCTTTCCAGATTGACATGTTGACGTGCATTCCAGAGCCGTTGTCGCCCTTGATGGGCTTGGGCATGAAGGTGGCCGACTTGCCGTAGGCGTGGGCCACGTTGTGGATCACATACTTGTATTTCTGCATGTTGTCGGCCTGTTCGACCAGACCGCCAAAGATCATGCCAAGTTCATGCTGGGTCGAGCCAACTTCGTGGTGGTGCTTGTCGACCTTGATGCCCATACGCTTCATGGTGGACAGCATTTCGCCGCGCAAATCCTGAGCGTCGTCGATCGGGTTCACCGGGAAGTAACCGCCCTTGATGCCCGGACGGTGGCCCGAGTTGCCGCCTTCGTAGACGGTGTCGGTGTTCCAGGCGGCGTCGATGCTGTCGACCTCGAACGAGACTTTGTTCATCGACACTTTGTAGCGTACGTCGTCGAACAAGAAGAATTCAGCCTCGGGGCCCCAATACGAGGTGTCACCGATGCCGGTCGATTTAAGATACGCCTCGGCCTTCAGGGCAGTGCCGCGCGGATCACGCGAATAGGCCTCGCCGGTATCAGGCTCGACCACGTTGCAATGCACGCACATGGTTTTTTCGGCGTAGAACGGGTCGATATAGACCGAAGACGCGTCCGGGATCAGTTTCATGTCGGACTGATCAATGGATTTCCAACCGGCAATCGACGAGCCGTCGAACATGAAGCCTTCCTCAAAGAAGTCTTCGTCCACCAGATCGGCAACCAGCGTGACGTGCTGCAACTTGCCGCGTGGATCGGTAAAGCGGATGTCGACGTATTCAACGTCTTCATCTTTCATCAGTTTAAGAGCGGCCGCGACCTTGCTCATGGGGACATTCCTTTTGCTTGAGGATTGCGTGTTAGGGCCGCTTTGGGGCAGCCGGAAAGGGTGTTTTGGGTGGGATCAGACCGCGTCGTCGCCGGTCTCACCGGTGCGGATGCGGATGGCTTGTTCGACGTTCGACACGAAGATCTTGCCATCACCGATTTTGTCGGTGCGGGCAGCCGAGATGATGGCGGCAACGGCAATATCGACCATATCATCGGTCAGCACGACTTCGATTTTCACCTTGGGCAGAAAATCGACGACATATTCGGCGCCGCGATACAGTTCAGTATGGCCTTTCTGGCGGCCAAAGCCTTTGACCTCGGTCACCGACAAACCCTGAATGCCCGCTTCTTGCAGGGCTTCCTTGACCTCATCAAGCTTGAAGGGTTTGATGATCGCCTCGATCTTTTTCATGGCCGCTCCCCCGGAAATACGTTCACTGGTGTCTGATCACTATTGCGGGACGGGAACAATTGGTTGGCGGATTGTTGTGGCGGGAAGGCAGGGGAATCTGCTGGGTGTGATTAAAATTTGTGCGAAATGCCGGATTTCAGGGCAGTTTGCGAAAAGGAGCGGGCATGGAACTTTTGACGGCAGCACAAATGAAAGCGATCGAAGCGGCAGCGATTGCATCAGGCGAAGTGACCGGGCTGGAGTTGATGGAGCGCGCCGGGCGCGGCGTGGTCGCGGCGATATTTGAGGAATGGCCGGAACTGGCGGCAGGCAGTTTCCGCGCCGTGGTGTTGTGCGGGCCAGGGGGAAATGGCGGCGACGGGTTCGTGGTGGCGCGGTTGTTGCGCGAATGGGGCTGGGAGGTGGAGGTGTATCTGTATGGAACGCCGGAAGGGATGCCACCGGACGCGCGGGTGAATTACGAGCGGTGGAGGGT
>JBAVTI010000610.1:0-7416 GCA_049696055.1 Paracoccaceae bacterium
GGGCGACCGTCGGGCCTTGGCGCGGGCGATCACCTTGGTGGAAAGCGGGCGGGCAGATCACCGGATCAAGGCGCAGGCGCTGGTGGCGGCGGTGCAGGCCTCGGGGCGACAGGCGCTGCGCATTGGCCTTTCGGGCACTCCGGGGGTTGGCAAATCGACCTTTATCGAAAGCTTTGGGTTGATGCTGACCAAGGCGGGGCTGCGGGTGGCGGTGCTGGCGGTTGACCCCAGTTCGGCGCGATCCGGCGGCTCTATCCTGGGCGACAAAACCCGGATGGAGCGGTTAAGCCGCGATCCGCAGGCCTTTATCCGCCCCTCGCCCAGCCAGACCCATCTTGGCGGCGTGGCCCGGCGCACGCGAGAGGCGGTGGCGCTGTGCGAAGGTGCGGGGTTTGATGTGGTGCTGATTGAAACTGTCGGGGTCGGCCAATCTGAAACCATGGTGGCAGAGTTGTGCGATCTGTTCATCTTGCTGTTGGCCCCGGCGGGGGGCGATGAATTGCAGGGCGTCAAGCGCGGCATCATGGAAATGGCCGACCTTATTCTGGTCAACAAGGCTGATGGCGATCTGAAAGCCGCAGCCCTGCGCACCTGTGCCGATTATGCCGGGGCGCTGCATTTGCTGCGCCGCCGACCGCAAGACCCGGCAGGATTTCCCAAAGCCATGACCGTCTCGGCGTTGCAAGACGCAGGGCTGGCGCAGGCATGGCAGGAAATGCAAACCTTGGCGGCATGGCGTCGCGATCATGGCCATTGGCAAAGCCGCCGCGCCGCCCAAAGCCGGCATTGGTTTGAAGAAGAGGTGCGCCGGGCCTTGCTGGCGCAACTTGACACCGCCCCGGCCCGCGCCGCCCTTGACGCTTTGGGAAAACGGGTGGCATCGGGCGAGATCACCGCCTCTGCCGCCGCCGCCGAGGTCTTGGCCGGGCTTGGCCGCCACCCGGCTAGCGGGTAAAGATCAGCGCCAGCCCCGCTACCGCCAAACCCGCGCCACACCAGCTAAGGCCGCTGGGGCGCTGCCCGGTGCGCAGCCACAACAGCGGCAAAATCAGCACCGGCGATGTGGCCGACAGGGTGGCGATGATGCCGGTCTTTGACCCCTGCAGGGCATATAAAAACAGCGTCATCCCGATCAACAGCCCGATCACCGCCGTGATCGCCGTTAAGATAAGCACCTTGCGGCTGATCACCTTGGGGGCTGCCGGGGCAGGGGGTGTGGCCGCCAGCACCCCCATCGCCAGCCCCGACGCGCCCACCCGCAGCAACGATGCGAAATAGGGGTCAATGCCTGCCGTCATCACCGGTCGTGCGATCAACGATCCCACCGCCTGACCAAACGCAGCGCCGAGGCCAAACAACACCCCCACCAGCAGCGTGCCCTGCAAAATCTCTAGCCGGTGCGCATTGGCCGCCGGTCGCCCCAATATTGCCAGCGCCACGCCAAGCGCGGTCAGCGTGATGCCGGCTGCGGCCTGCAAGGGCAGCGCCTCGCCCAGCAACGCCCAGCCCAGAACGGCGGCCATCGGGGCGTTCAGCGCAAATATTGCCCCGGCGCGGCGTGGCCCGATCCGGCCAACGGCGGCAAAGTTGAAGGTGTCACCCAGCAGAATGCCGATCACGCCGGACAGCGCCAGCACCGCAAATGTCGGCAGTTGCACCCCATGCCAACTGCCCGATCCCAGCACGATCACCGCCAAGATCAGGGTGACGAACCCCTGCCGGATCAGGTTGAAATGAAAGGCACCCAAGGCCCGCACCGGATCGGTCGAGATCATCCCGGTCGTGGCCCAGCACAGCGCGGTACCAAGGGCTGCAAGTTCGTGCAGGGGAAGGTTTTGCAGAAACGTCACGCGGGGCAGCTCCTTAGGGCATTCATCGCAATTCCCGCTGGGTTATTCGGGCAAGCGCCGGAATTGCATCGGAACAAAGCGGTAGAACGGAATGGGGTTGCGAGCAAACAGCTTTCCGCCCTTTGGCCTTATGCCCGATTGCGCTGCGTTCATGCTACGTTTATCAACGAACTATGAAAGAAGGCCCCGATATCGCCCGCATCGCCGCGCTGATCGGCGATCCCGCCCGCGCCAACATCCTTGTCGCGCTGATGTCTGGCCATGCGCTGACGGTGTCAGAGCTTGCCGCCGAGGCCGGGATCGGGCTTTCCACCACCAGCGCCCATCTCGCCCAGTTGCAAAACGGCGGCTTGGTCAGCCCGCGCAAATCCGGGCGGCACAAGTATTTTTCGCTCGGCTCGGAAGAAGCGGCTGCGCTTTTGGAGGCGATGATGGGGTTTGCCGCCACCACCGGCCAATTGCGCCACCAACCCGGCCCCAAGGATGCCGGTCTGCGCGCGGCGCGGGTGTGTTACAACCACCTTGCGGGCGACAGGGGGGTGACGCTGTTTGCGGCGATGATTCGCGCCGGGCATCTGATCGCTATGCCAGAGGGGCTGGCGTTGACCGCTGCGGGCCATGACTTTGCCGTTGGTTTTGGCATCGCAGGTGCAGATCTGATCCCCGGCCGCGGACCGCTTTGCCGCGAATGTCTGGATTGGAGCGCGCGGCGCAGCCACTTGGGCGGGCGGCTTGGCCGGGCTATTTTGCAGCAGATCGAGGCCAAAGGCTGGGCAAAACGCCAGAACGGCAGCCGCGCCATCGTGTTTTCCGCTGTGGGGGCCACCGCGTTTCAGGCAACCTTTGGCCTTGGAGAATTGGCCCCCGATCAAGGCAAGGTGCGTCGCTTGCCGCTTGACGCCGCCGCGGATTGCCCCTAAACGGCGCGGATGGAATTCGGTGCGCTGCCCTTGGCGGTGCCCATAGATGTTTAAAAGCAAGGATCACGACCATGTCGCGCGTCTGCGAACTTAGCGGTAAAGGCCCGATGTCTGGCAACACTGTCAGCCACGCCAACAACAAATCCCGTCGGCGGTTTCTGCCGAACCTGAACGATGTCACGTTGATTTCCGACATCCTTGGGCAATCCTTCAAGCTGCGCATCTCGGCGCATGCGCTGCGCACGGTTGACCACCGTGGCGGCCTTGATGCCTTCCTTGCGAAGTCGAAAGATGACGAACTTTCGGACAAGGCGCTGAAGATCAAGAAAGAAATCTCGAAGGTTCAAGTAGCCTGATCCAAGGGTTCAGGCAGCCTGATCCGGAGTTTCAGGTAGCCTGATACGGAGTTTCAGGCAGCCTGATCCGCAGGGTCACAAGGCTTGATCTTGCCGGGTTTGTTTTCGCAAAGGCCCTGCCCTCGGTGGCGGGGCCTTTGCTTTTGCCTTTTTGGCCGATGCGCGCGCCTGCACCCTGCGGGGTTTTGTCGCTTGGCCCCCGTTGCTGTCCGGCGTAAACTGGCCGGATGATCCATCGGTTCCGCCCCCTGCCCATTTTGCTTTCACTGCTGTTGATCGTAAGCTCGATCACCATGGCGGTGGCACGGGGGCAGATGGCTTCGGGCAGCGAGATGGTGATTTGTTCGGGCTATGGCGTGATTTCCGTGACGCTGGATGCCGACGGCAACCCGGTCGCGCCCGCACCGCAAAAGACCGCTTATCCCTGCCCTGATTGCCTATGTGGGCTGACGGCGGCACTACAGGCCGACCCGCCCGCGAGTCCGCGCCTTGCCACTAATGGCCGCCCCCAGAAAATTACCGCCACCCGCGCCGCCGTTTCGCAAGATCTGCTGCCTGCTCAGGCGCGCGGCCCCCCCCTGTTGGTGTGAAACCAGCCGCTAAACCCAAAGCGTTCTTCCGTTTTTCCTGCAGCCCTGTGCGCCCCAAGATCGGGCAAACAAGGCGGGTGCCGGGTCAAGCAAAACGCTCACGCTGTAATTCAACTGACAGGATAGCCAATGAACCTTCTGAAATCCCTGACCACCGCTGCAGCCCTTGCCGTGGCCTTTGCCTTGCCCGCTTTTGCCGACGGCATCACCATCACCGACCCCTACGCCCGCGTGTCGGCCATGATGGCGAAATCCGGTGCCGCCTTTATGGTGATCGAAAACCAGACCGACGCCGACGACCGCCTGATTTCGGCCGCATCGGATGTGGCCGACCGGGTCGAGTTGCACACCCACAAGGCAGATGCTGCCGGGGTGATGCAGATGGTCGAGGTTCCCGAGGGCTTTGTGATCCCCGCCCATGGTAACCACGCCCTTGCGCGCGGCGGCGATCATGTGATGTTTCTGGGCCTGAAAAACGGGCTGAAGCACGGCGATATTGTAACCGTAACCCTGACATTCGAGAAAGCTGGCGCAGTCATTGTCGAGATTCCGGTTGATCTGGAACGCAAAGACGGCATGGGTATGGGCGCGATGGGTGCCAAAGCCCCTGCCGCAAGTAACTGACCGCCGCCAGAATGCGATTGTTCTGAACCGGTAAAGAGCAAAATCCGTCCGGTCTTGGGGCGCATCTTGACCAATGATGCTATCACCGCCGCCCGCCTGATTTCGGTCAGGCGGGTGGCCCTCGCCAAGCAAGGCCTGAAGTGACCCCTTTCATCGTGCTGCCCGATGCGCTGTCATCTGACGATTGCGACCGGGCGATCGCCCTTGCCGCCGGGGCGCAGATGCGCGACGCGGGGCTGGTAAAGCAAACCCTGGACCATGATATTCGCCGGGCCGACATTGCCTGGCTGGATGATCTGGCAGCGGACGGCTGGCTGATGGACCGGCTGATCGGCACGGTGGCCCGCGCCAATCGCGAAGGCTATAGCTTTGATTTGAATGATTTTTCCGAAAGCGCCCAGATCGCGCGTTATGGGGCCGAACGCCAGGGCCATTTCGATTGGCATTCCGACATAGGGGCTGGCGCGCTGGCGGCCAAGCGAAAACTGACCATCGTGGTGCAACTGTCCGATCCGGCGCAGTATGAAGGCGGCACTCTGGAATTGCGCCCTGACAGCAACATTTACCAAGCCGCGCGCACGCGTGGCACTGCCACGATATTTCCCAGCTTTGTGCTGCACCGGGTAACGCCGGTCACCATCGGCACCCGGTGGTCGCTGACCCTTTGGGCGCATGGCCCTGCGTTTCGGTAAAGCTCTGCCCTTCCTTGCGGGCGGTCATCGCTGTGGGGGCTTGGCGATGACGGCGGTCAGGCCGGAAGAGCGGCGTTTTGGTTGGGGCATTGCATGAAGGCAAAATGCCTCCGGCGGGGATATTTGTGCCAGAAAGAAATTGCGAAGCAACAAGATTTTCCCCGCTGCCTGGCGTGGCACTTCAAGCCGTGTCAGCCGGCGCAATAGGCCTCGGCGGTGGCACCGAAATTCTTGTAGCGATCCCAGAACGCGTCGTCCGAGTCGCGCTTGGACAAGAACACCTTTTGGGCGGCGTCAGGATCGGCAAAGAATTTGGCCGCGCGGCGCTGATCCGATCCCGAAAGGGTTTGATCGGCGACCTGCTGAATGCAGCCACAAACCGAACGGTTGGCGGCATCACGATCGGACCGCATACAGGCGCGCTCGATGGCACCTGCCTGCGCGATGGTTGACGTAAGGGGAAGGACAAGCGCGACAAGTGTCGCCGCAAGGATTGTTTTTTTCATCTGCTCTGCCTCTTGCCGGGAACGGGGTTGACCCTCCGCACCACAGTCATTTTTCTGCCACCAATATGACGATTCGTGTGGTATTTTTCAAGGGTTTAGCCGCGTCGGCGGCAAATGGCCGATGTTTGCTAGGGGCGGTGTGGGGCAGGGGGCGAGTACACAATAGAGGGGACGCATGCCAACTGTTTGGACCAAAGCGTAAGATTATTCAGGCCGCACATAGTTTCGTAAGGGGGTTGCGAAGATTCGTAAATTCGAGATGTATTATGTGGCGACATCGCTGCCCAATTTTGACGAAGACAAACAGCACGACTTTCGCGACCATCAATATAGCCAGCGTGCTGAAACCCAGCGTGCCGAAACAGTGGCGCGGGGTCGTGCTGGAAATTGATCTGTGGGATGAATTGAACCGCTTGTATCCAATGCCGCAACCCCCCTTTCCCGGCCCGGCATGACAGGATATACGGCCCCCCATGACCCAGCTTGATCTCATCCGCAATTTCTCGATCGTGGCTCACATTGACCACGGAAAATCCACCCTCGCCGACCGGCTCATTCAGATGACCGGCACGGTGGCTGCGCGCGATATGAAGGCGCAGATGCTCGATAGCATGGATATTGAACGCGAACGCGGCATCACCATCAAGGCCAACACCGTGCGGATCGAATATCCGGCCAAGGATGGCAAGACCTATATCCTCAACCTGATCGACACCCCCGGCCACGTCGATTTCGCCTATGAGGTGTCGCGCTCGATGCGCGCCGTTGAAGGCTCGCTGTTGGTGGTGGATGCCAGCCAGGGGGTCGAGGCGCAAACCTTGGCCAACGTCTATCAGGCGCTGGATGCCGGCCACGAGATCGTTCCCGTCCTCAACAAGATTGATCTGCCCGCCGCCGAACCCGACCGCATCCGCCAACAGATCGAAGACGTCATCGGCCTTGACGCCAGCGATGCCGTGCTGATTTCCGCCAAATCCGGCCTCGGGATCCCCGACGTGCTAGAGGCGATCGTGACCCGCCTGCCCGCCCCCAAAGGTGACCGCGATGCCCCGCTAAAGGCCATGCTGGTTGATAGCTGGTACGACAGCTACCTTGGCGTCGTGGTCATGGTGCGCATCATGGACGGCGTCATGAAAAAGGGCGACCGCATCCGCATGATGCAAACCAACGCGGTCTACGGCATCGACACCCTTGCCGTGCTGAAACCGCAAATGGTTGATATCGCTGAACTTGGGCCGGGCGAAATCGGCGTTTTCACCGCCTCGATCAAGCAGGTCCGCGACACCCGCGTCGGCGACACCATCACGCATGAGCGCAAACCTTGCGCCACTGCCCTGCCGGGTTTCAAACCCTCGCAGCCCGTGGTGTTTTGCGGCCTGTTCCCGGTTGACGCCGCCGAATTCGAAAACCTGCGCGACGCCATCGAGAAACTGTCGCTGAACGACGCCTCTTTCTCGACCGAGATGGAAACCTCTGCCGCGCTTGGCTTTGGCTTTCGCTGCGGCTTCCTTGGCCTCTTGCATCTCGAGGTGATCCGTGACCGGCTGGAGCGCGAATATAACATCGACCTGATCACCACCGCGCCCTCGGTTGTGTTCAAGCTCCACATGAAAGACGGCACCGTGCAGGATCTGCACAACCCCGCCGACATGCCCGACCTGACCTTTGTTGACCATATCGAAGAGCCGCGGATCAAGGCCACCATCATGGTGCCCGATGACTACTTGGGCGACGTGCTTAAGCTGTGCCAAGACCGCCGCGGCATCCAGCTTGACCTTTCCTACGCCGGGTCGCGCGCCATGGTGGTCTACGATCTGCCGCTGGCCGAGGTGGTGTTCGATTTCTACGACCGGCTGAAATCGGTCACCCAGGGCTACG
>JBAVTI010000611.1:0-7300 GCA_049696055.1 Paracoccaceae bacterium
AAGCCAAGGTGACTTGGGGGCTGGCCCCCGCTGCGGCGAGCGTGACGCTTGAGGCGCGCGAACAGGCAGGCTAAGGGAGGCATGACCCTGCCAGAGGATGCACCATGCCCCAGTTTCTGACCACGACCGATGCCGGGTTCGAGGCCGCCTTTGTTGCCCTGCTGGGCATGAAGCGTGAAGATGCGCCGGATGTTGATGCGGCCGTTGCCAGCATCATCGCGCAGGTGCGGGCAGCTGGCGATCAAGCTGTGATTGATCTGACCGAACGGTTTGATCGTCTGACCCTGACGCCGGAAACGCTTGCCTTTTCGCAAGCCGAAATTGCCGCCGAAGTGGCCAAGGTCTCGACCGAGGATCGCGCGGCTTTGGAACTGGCCGCCGACCGCATCCGCGCCTACCATGCCCGCCAGATGCCCCAGAACCAGCAGTGGGTCGATGCGGCAGGGGCGACGCTTGGCTGGCGCTGGGGGCCGGTGTCGGCGGCAGGGCTTTATGTGCCGGGGGGGCTTGCCTCTTATCCGTCGAGCGTTTTGATGAATGCCATTCCTGCACGGGTGGCCGGGGTAGAGCGGCTGGTTATTTGTTGCCCGACGCCGGGCGGGGTGGTTAACCCATTGGTATTGTATGCCGCTCAGATCGCGGGGGTTGATACAGTTTACCGCATCGGCGGCGCGCAGGCGATTGCGGCGCTGGCTTACGGTACCGCGACCATTCAGCCTGTCGATAAAATCACCGGTCCGGGGAACGCCTATGTTGCCGCCGCCAAGCGCCGGGTTTTTGGCCGGGTTGGCATCGACATGATCGCCGGGCCGTCGGAAATTCTGGTGATCGCCGACCGCGACAACGACCCCGACTGGATCGCGCTTGATCTTCTGTCGCAAGCTGAACACGACGAAAGCGCGCAGTCTATTCTTGTCACCGATGATGCCAGCTTTGGTCACGCGGTGGCGGCGGCGGTGGACACGCGGCTTGCAACGCTGGAACGGCGGGCGATCGCCGGGGCGTCGTGGCGCGATTATGGTGCCATTATCACGGTGCGCAATCTGTCCGAGGCGGCGCAGCTATCCAACCGCATCGCCCCCGAACATCTTGAGTTGTGCGTGGCCGACCCCGAGGCGCTGGCGGCACAGACCACGCATGCCGGGGCGATTTTCCTTGGGGCGTGGACTCCGGAAGCGATTGGCGATTACGTGGGCGGGCCGAACCACGTGCTGCCCACAGCCCGCTCGGCGCGGTTCTCAAGCGGGCTTTCGGTGATGGATTTTCTCAAACGCACCACGATTGCAAAGATGACCCCCGGTGCGCTGCGCGCCATCGGGCCTGCCGCTGAACGCCTTGCGATCTCGGAAAGTCTGCAGGCGCACGGGCTATCGGTGCGCGCGCGGCTGGACCGGTTGAACGAGGGGGCGTGATGGCATTTGGGCGTTCGCTTGAACTTAACTTTATCAACGGCAAACCCGATGGGATGCTGACAGCCAAGGTTTTCCACTATGCTGTCAAAGGCTTAGGAAAAAGTTTTAACGAATGTGAGGCCTTTCAGCTTCAGCAATTGGTGGTACCCCAATGACCAACCGCATCTGCCATATCGACATCGACGAGCGGGGTCTTGCCGCGCCCACGCCCGAGATTGAACAAGAACGCAAGGTTGCGATCTTCGATCTGCTGGAGGAAAATTCCTTCGCCCTGCCGCCGCGCGAAGATCGCGCCATTCCGCCCGGCCCCTACCGCCTTGCCCTTGCCATCCGCGAGGGGCGGCTGGTGTTCGATATCTCGACCGAAACTACGGAAAAGGTTGGGGAATTTCACCTTTCCCTTGGCCCCTTCCGCCAGGTTGTCAAAGACTATTTCCAGATCTGCGAGTCGTATTTCGAGGCCGTCAAACGCCTGCCCCCCAGCCAGATCGAGGCCATCGACATGGCCCGCCGCGGTATCCACAACGAGGGCGCGCGGGTGCTGCAAGAACGCCTTGTCGGCAAGGCCGATGTTGATATGCCCACCGCCCGCCGCCTGTTCACCCTGATCTGCGTTCTGCATTGGGGCTGAGCATGACCACCAATTTCCCCACCTCCGTGCTGTTTTGCTGCGATCACAACGCCGTCCGATCGCCAATGGCCGAAGCGCTGATGAAGAAATTCTACGGCCAGCGCGCCTATGTGCAATCGGCCGGCGTCAAGAATGACATGGAGGTGGACGGCTTTTCGATCGCCGTTTGTCAGGAACTTGGCATCGAACTTTCGCGCCACCGCGCGCGCAGCTTTGAAGAGATGAAGGAATGGGGCGACGATCTTTCCGGCTTTGATCTGATCATCGCGCTGTCGCCCGCAAGCCAACGCATGGCGCTGGAACTTACCCGCTACTTCCATATCGACGTGGAATATTGGCCCATCCTTGATCCCACCGGTTTGGGCGAGGGGCGCGAGGCCAAGCTTTCGGCCTATCGCCAATCGCGCAACCAGATCCGCGACCGCATGTTGGCCCGTTTTGGCCCCCCCACCGAAGGAACCGACGATGACGCGCCAAATCATTGAAGCTTACTATGCCGCCTTCAACGCAGGCGACGCTGCCGGGATGCTGGCTTGCGTCACCGATGACATCGAACACCGCGTCAATGAGGGCGCGGTGCGCCACGGCAAGGCCCTGTTCGCCGAGTTTTGCAGCCACATGGGCGTCAGCTACCGCGAACAGTTGCGCGATATGGTGATTTTCACCAACGAAGACGCCACGCGCGGGGCGGCCGAATTTGTGGTGCATGGGGAATATCTGAAAACCGATCCCGGCCTGCCTTTGGCCCACGGTCAGACCTATACCTTGCCTGCGGGGGCGTTTTTCGACCTGAAAGGCGGCAAAATCGCCCGCGTCACCACGTTCTACAACCTGAATGACTGGATCGCACAGGTCTCGAAATGACGCCAGACGCGCTGCCCGAAGGCATTACCGTGCGTGCCCTGCAAGGCGCCGATCTCGAGGCCGCGCTGGACGATGTTGCCGATCTGCGGATCACGGTTTTCCGCGATTGGCCCTATCTTTACGACGGCAGCCTTGCCTACGAGCGGCAGTATCTGCAAACCTACCGCGACAGTCCCGGCGCGCTGCTGATCGGCGCTTTCGATCAGGGCCGCCTTGTTGGTGCCTCGACCAGCACGCCGATGGAAGACCACGCCGATGCGTTTTCCGCCCCCTTTGCCGCGCTGAACATCCCGCTGACCGATATCCTTTACGGCGCCGAATCCGTGTTGCTGCCGGCCTATCGCGGCATCGGTCTTGGCCACCGCTTTATTGATCTGCGCGAGGCCCACGCCCGCCACCTGAACCGCGCCTATATCGCCTTTTGCTCGGTCAAGCGCCCCGATCAACACCCCGCCAAACCCGAAAACGCCCGCACCAACGACGCCTTCTGGCTGGGCCGTGGCTATGCCCCGCTCCCCGGCGTGATGGCCGAGTTTTCGTGGAAGGATGTGGGGGATCAGGCCGAAACGGTCAAGCCGCTGCAGTTCTGGATGCGCAAGGTTTAGGGCGGCACCTTTACTTTTGGGAAACATTACCCCAATTATGTCGAGCAGGGCAAAGCGAGCAATTGCAGGTGATGGAATGGCAAAAGCAGGCGCAAAAAATCGGTCATCTGAGCAAAAAATTGGTGGTCAATGGGTCATTCGCGGAAAAACCGGTGGCCCGCTTCTGGCGCGTGAAATAGCATCTGGACACGTTGAGTCTGTTGGGCCTGTCTCTAAAGCTTCCGAAAAAGTAATCAAAGATTTCGCTGCACAGCAAAGCGCGGCTCTGGTCCGCTTGGCAAATAGGTAAGCGTCATTACCGTGTGACGCTGGCTGATGCGGTGTCAGCCCATGTCGAGGCACTCCGATATGGTGGCGGCCTTGAAGGCGTCAGCAACATCGACAATTTGGCCGGGGCGATTGGACGGCCCTATCACGGCTACCATCGATCCATCGCCCGAAAATCTGCTGCATTGTTGCATGGCGTGGCGTCAAGTCACGGGTTTGCAGATGCCAACAAGCGGACGGCATGGCTGCTTACATTTCTATTGATTGATCGCAGCGGTTACATCCTTGACCTGCAACCAGATGATCGGATCGACGACGTCGCGGTGGCTATTGTCGAAGGCACGATGTCACAGGTCGAGTTGGTTGCATGGTTTGATCAAAAACTGATGGTTCGTGCTGCGTAGCCCCTGCATTGCGAACATTCTTACCTACCCCTAAGCTGCGCCCTGAATGCGCTCCCTACAATCGGTTCCAAATGAAAATTGCCGCCGCCGCCTATCCCCTCACCTACCTGTACGACTTCCCGGCCTATGCCGCCAAAATTACTGAATGGGTGGCCGAGGCCGCCCAGAACGGCGCGCAATTGCTGGTGTTTCCGGAATACGGCGCGATGGAGCTTTCGTCGCTTGGCGGCCGTGCCGTGGCGGCGGACCTAGAGCTTGCTCTGCAAGAAGTGGCCCGCCACAAACCTGCCGTCGATGCTCTGCACGTCGAACTCGCCGCGCGGCACAACCTGCATATCCTCGGGGCCTCTGGCCCGGTTTATGACGGCCCGCGCCCGGTGAACCGCGCCACGTTTTACGGCCCCGGCGGTATTCTTGGCCATCAAGACAAGCAGATCATGACCCGGTTTGAACGCGAGGACTGGAACGTGGTGCCCGGCGATCCGCTGACCGTGTTTCACACGCCGCTTGGCAAAATTGGCATTGTCATTTGTTACGACAGCGAATTTCCCCTGCTTGCCCGCGCGCTTTGCGAGGCGGGGGCCGAGATTTTGCTGGCCCCCAGTTGCACCGATACCTTTGCCGGCTTTACCCGCGTGCGCACCGGATCGATGGCGCGTGCCTTGGAAAACCAATGCGTTGTGGTGCATGCCCCCACCGTTGGCCCCTGCGACTGGTGCCCGCCGGTCGACGAAAACGTAGGCGCGGCCTCGATCTACGGCCCCCCCGATATTGGCTGGCCCGAGACCGGGATTCTGGCGCAAACGCCGCTGAACCAGCCCGGTTGGGCCTATGCCGAGGTGAACCTTGATCAGGTGGCCCAAACCCGCGCCGATGGCGGGGTAAAGCTGTTTGAACATTGGCCCGAACAACAAACCCGGCTAAGCGTGCCGATCCTGCACCGCTAATCCCAGGTGTCAAAACCCTTCCAAAACCTTAACAAAATTCAAAAAATCAAGTAAAATCAATAGGATAGCACGCATAACACGCGTGTTATGCCCCGCCATAACACACCCCATTCCTTCCACAGTCGGCATTTTTCCCTTGAAAATCAGCATTTCCCGGCGCAAGGAACCGCCGTGCCTGCAAATTCGCGGGCGATTCCCTATTGGAGAGACCATGGCCAAAGAAGATACGCTCGAATTTCCCGGTGTCGTGAAGGAACTCCTGCCGAACGCCACTTTCAAGGTCGAGCTGGACAATGGCCATGAATTGATTGCGACGATGGCGGGCAAAATGCGCAAAAACCGGATCCGGGTTTTGGCGGGCGACAAGGTTCAGGTGGAAATGACCCCCTATGACCTGTCGAAAGGCCGCATCAACTATCGCTTTAAGTGAGCATGATCCGAACAGTGGCCACCGGTTTTCGGTCCCGGTCGCGCGGAGCTTACTGATGCGCTTCATCCTCGGTTCCGCCAGCCCGCGCCGCCGCGAATTGTTGGCGCAAATCGGGGTGACGCCCGACGCCATCCAGCCCCCCCATACCAACGAAGACCCGCATAAAGGCGAGCTGCCGCGCCCCTACTGTGCCCGTATTGCGCGGGAAAAGGCGCTTGCCGTGGTGGCGGACCCCGATGATCTGATCCTGTGCGCCGATACCACGGTTGCCCTTGGTCGGCGTATTCTTGGCAAACCGGCGGATGCGGGCGAGGCGGCGGCGTTCTTGATCATGCTGGGTGGCCGCCGTCATCAGGTGATCACCGCCCTTGCTGCCCGCCGGGGCGACCAGATCTGGACCCGTGAAGTGGTGACGGACGTCAAGATGAAGCGCCTGTCCGACGCCGAACTGAACGCCTATCTTGAAAGCAATGAATGGCAGGGCAAGGCGGGCGGCTATGGCATCCAAGGCCTTGCCGGGGCGTTTATCCCGTGGATTTCGGGGTCGTTCACCGGGGTCATGGGCCTGCCCATCGCGGAAACCGCAGCGTTGCTGCAAACGGCGGGCTACCCGCTATATCGGAGAGACGCATGATTGGCCGCGTGGTTGCCCTTGATACTATGAACGGCCGCCCTGCGGCGGCGATGATCGTCGATGGCCAGTTGCAGGATTTCCTGATTGATCCGGCCGATGACACCCCGATGCCCGGCGCGATCCTGCGCGGGGTGGTGGATCGGCCGATGAAGGGGCAGGGCGGCGTTTTCGTCAAACTGCCGGGCACGACGGGGTTCTTGCGGCAGGTTTCCGGTCTTGCCCCCGGCCAGAAGGTTTTGGTTCAGGTATCCGGCGTGACCGAACCCGGTAAAGCCTTGCCTGTTACCACCCGTCTGTTGTTCAAAAGCCGCCTTGCCATCATCACACCCGGTGCGCCGGGGCGTAACATCAGCCGCCGCATTCGGGACGAAGAAATCCGCGCCGATCTTGACGCTTTGGCGGCTGAGGCGATGCAGGGTGCGGCACCAGAACTTGGTCTGATTCTGCGGTCGGCTTGCGAAAGTGCCGATGAGGCCGAGATCATGGAAGACATCACCGCGATGCGCGATCTGGCGCAGGCCGTGCTGGCCGATCTGGACGGCGGGCCCGAGCTGTTGGTGGAAGGGGCTACCGCGCAGGAAACCGCGTGGCGCGATTGGTCTGACCCTGCACCTGACGAGATTGCCGATACGGAGGGCAGTTTCGAGGCGCATGGTGTGGCCGAAATGGTGGATGCCTTGCTGACCGCGCATGTGCCGTTGTCAAGCGGGGGCCACATGATGATCGAGCCTACCCGCGCCTTGGTGGCTGTCGACGTGAACACCGGGCCGGACACAAGCCCGGCCGCCACGCTGAAGGCCAATATCGCCGCCGCCCGTGATCTGCCGCGCCAATTGCGGCTGCGCGGCCTTGGCGGGCAGGTTGTGGTCGATTTTGCGCCGATGTCGAAGAAAGACCGCGCGGTTCTGGAGCAAGTGCTGCGTGCGGCATTCAAGGGCGAATCCGCTGAAACCAGCCTTGCGGGTTGGACGCCGCTTGGCTTGTATGAACTGGTGCGCAAACGTGACCGCATGCCACTGGCCGAGGCGATCAGATGAGCTGCCCGATCTGCCAAAAGGAAAGCGACCCGAAGTATCGGCCATTTTGTTCGCGCCGCTGTGCCGATG
>JBAVTI010000612.1:0-6364 GCA_049696055.1 Paracoccaceae bacterium
GTGAACTGGTTCCCGCATCCGTCACCCTGTGGGGGGCATGTGTTATACTTGGCTTACCCGGCCGGAACAGTCGGGCATCCGCGTGATAGGCCGGTGGCGCTGTGTCTGATGGACCCCGAGGGCGGCAATCGGCGGCAAGTTTTGGCGTTCAACGGCGGGCAGGGCACGATCAATGCGCCGTGTTGGGCGGCGGACGGGTCGGCGTTCGCCTATATGCGTTTTGGGGTGGTATAAGGCGATCGGCGCAGGGTGCCTTAGTCAAACTGGGCGCTGTCGTCGGCGTCTCTTTTGAAAAACGCGGGTGCGGCGGGGGCGATGACGTGTTTCAGATCGCCCCAGATCGAGATGTGAACCTCGGCCCCTTCTTTCTTGGCAAGGTGTTCGGGGTTAAGCCCGACAATGCGGACGCGCAGCGGATCGCCGTGGCGCAGGGCGGGCGAGATGATGGAAGCCGCCGCCGGGCCAAGATGGCCAAGGAACACCGAAACCTTGCGCGGAAACAGCCAGAGCAGGCGCTTGGTGACAATGGCGAAGATACCGATCTGACCATCGGACAGCAGGCGCACCTGTGCGGCGTCGCCAAGGCAGAGGCCGGTCTTGTTGACGTTGACAGAAAGGCCCATGACGGGCGCCTTGTGGATGATCGGCTGTTTGGTGCGGTGCATGTGATTGAGCTTTTTCTTGGCGCATGGGGCGGCGATTGCGCAGTTCTGTGCCGATTTTTCCAAAGCAGTGCGGTGGTTTTGGCTTGCGCGCAAGTTGTTGCGGACATTTGCGAACACGCGGTGGCTGTATCTCGCCCAAAGCGGGAAATAGATAAGCGGAGAATGGATCATTGCCATGGGCGGGCCTAAGCTGGGGTATTGCATGGTCTGCGGTGGAAAAAGTGGCTGTGCGACATTGTGGCAATCTTGCATCGCGGGGGGTGCTAACCCATGTGAGGGAAGAGGCCGCAGGGAATGTGCCATGATGGGCGTTCCTAAACGGTGCTGATCAAAGGAGAATGACCGATGGACATGGAAAAGTTCACGGAGCGGTCGCGCGGGTTTTTGCAGGCGGCGCAGACGATTGCGATGCGGGAAAGCCATCAGCGGTTGGCACCCGAGCATTTGCTGAAAGCATTGATGGATGATGATCAGGGGCTGGCAAGCAACCTGATCCGGCGCGCGGGCGGTGAACCTGCGCAGGTTGTTGTTGCCGTTGATCTGGCTTTGGGGAAATTGCCCAAGGTGACGGGTGACGCGCAGCCGTTCATGGACCCCGGTTTGGTGCGGGTGTTGGACGAGGCCGAAAAGGTGGCCAAGAAGGCTGGCGACAGTTTTGTGCCGGTTGAGCGCGTGCTGATGGCGCTGTGCATGGTGGCCTCGAAGGCCAAGGATGCACTGACGGCTGGTGCAGTTTCGGCGCAAAAGCTGAACGAGGCGATCAATGACATTCGCAAGGGGCGCACAGCGGATACGGCAAGTGCCGAGGCGGGCTATGATGCGTTGAAGAAATATGCGCGCGATTTGACCGAAGCGGCGCGCGAGGGGAAGATTGACCCGATCATTGGCCGGGACGAGGAAATTCGCCGCGCGATGCAGGTTCTGTCGCGCCGCACCAAGAATAACCCTGTGCTGATCGGCGAGCCGGGCGTGGGCAAGACGGCGATTGCCGAGGGCCTTGCGTTGCGGATTGTCGATGGCGATGTGCCAGAGTCTTTGCGCAACAAGAAGTTGATGGCGCTGGATATGGGCGCGTTGATTGCCGGGGCGAAGTATCGTGGCGAGTTTGAGGAGCGGCTGAAAGCGGTTCTGAACGAGGTTACCACGGCGGCGGGCGAGATTATTCTGTTCATCGACGAGATGCATACGCTGGTGGGCGCGGGCAAGTCTGAGGGGGCAATGGATGCCGCCAACCTGATCAAGCCTGCCTTGGCGCGGGGCGAGTTGCACTGTGTTGGGGCGACGACGCTGGATGAATACCGCAAGTATGTGGAAAAGGACGCGGCCCTTGCGCGGCGGTTCCAGCCGGTGATGGTGAATGAGCCGACGGTGGAGGATACAATCTCGATCCTGCGCGGGATCAAGGAGAAGTACGAGTTGCACCATGGGGTGCGAATCTCGGATAGTGCCCTTGTGGCGGCGGCGACGTTGTCGCACCGCTATATCACCGATCGGTTTTTGCCCGATAAGGCGATTGACCTGATGGACGAGGCGGCAAGCCGTTTGCGGATGGAAGTGGACAGCAAGCCCGAGGAATTGGACGCGCTGGACCGCGAGATCTTGCAAAAGCAGATCGAAGCGGAGGCATTGAAGAAGGAAGAGGATGCCGCCAGCAAGGACCGGTTTGAGAAGCTTGAGAAAGAGCTGGGCGATCTGATTGATCGGTCTTCCGAAATGACCGCCAAGTGGCAGTCAGAGCGTGACAAGCTGGAAGTGGCGCGCGACATCAAAGAGCAGCTTGAGAAAGCCCGCGCCGAGTTGGATCAGGCCAAGCGCGAGGGCAATCTTGGGAAAGCCGGCGAGCTGTCTTACGGGATTATTCCGGGGCTGGAAAAGCGGTTGAGCGATGCCGAGGCCAAAGAGGGCGACCTTTTGGTGTCCGAGGCGGTGTGGCCAGAGCAGATTGCCGAAGTGGTGGAACGCTGGACGGGTATTCCCACCAGCCGGATGCTGGAAGGCGAGCGCGAAAAGCTGCTGCGCATGGAAGAAGAACTGGGCAAGCGGGTGATCGGGCAGCGGCCCGCACTGACGGCGGTGGCCAATGCGGTGCGGCGGGCGCGGGCGGGGCTGAACGACGAGAAGCGGCCTTTGGGGTCTTTCCTGTTCCTTGGACCTACGGGCGTCGGCAAGACCGAGTTGACCAAGGCGGTGGCCGAGTATCTGTTTGACGATGACGCGGCCATGGTGCGGATCGACATGAGCGAGTTCATGGAGAAACACGCCGTCAGCCGCCTGATCGGCGCGCCTCCGGGGTATGTGGGTTATGACGAGGGCGGGGTTTTGACCGAAGCCGTGCGGCGCAGGCCTTATCAGGTGGTGCTGTTTGACGAGGTGGAAAAGGCGCACCCGGATGTGTTCAACGTGCTGTTGCAGGTGCTGGATGATGGTGTGCTGACCGATGGTCAGGGCCGGACGGTGGATTTCAAGCAGACACTGATCATTCTGACCTCGAACCTTGGGGCCTATAGCCTAAGCCAGTTGCCGGATGGGGCCGACCCCACCCAAGCGCGGGCCGAGGTGATGGAAGCGGTGCGGCAGCATTTCCGGCCCGAGTTCCTGAACCGTCTGGACGATCAGATCATCTTTGATCGGCTTGGCCGCGACGATATGGGCGCGATTGTCGAGATCCAGCTGAAGCTGCTGGAGAAACGTCTGGCAAGCCGCAAGATCGTGCTGGAACTGGACAAGGCCGCGAAGGAGTGGCTGGCGGATGAAGGCTATGATCCGGTGTTCGGGGCTCGGCCTTTGAAGCGGGTGTTCCAGCGGCATTTGCAGGATCAGTTGGCCAGCATGATCCTTGCGGGGGATGTGATGGACGGATCGACCGTGGTGATCAGCGCGGGCGCTGATGGGTTGATCATCGGTGACCGGGTGAGTGCATCGCGGCGCGAACGGCCTGCGGAAGCGGTGGTTCACTAACCACGGCTGAGTTAAAGGGAAGGGCCGGAGTGGAATCCCACCCCGGCCCTTTTCGGTTCTGCCGATTGCAGTGTCAGATTACATCTTCGGCATGATCACGGCGTCGATCACATGGATCACGCCATTGGTTGCCTCGACATCGGCAGTCGAGATCGCTGCGCCGTCAACCTTTGCACCACCTTCAAGGGTGATCATGGCTTCGGAACCCTGCACGGTCTTCGCCATCATGCCTTCGGTCAGGTCGGTCGACATCACTTTGCCGGGGACGACGTGGTAGGTCAGAATCGCAACCAGCTTGTCTTTGTTTTCCGGCTTCAGCAGGTCTTCGACGGTGCCTGCAGGCAGGGCGGCAAAGGCGGCATCAGTCGGGGCGAAAACGGTGAACGGACCTTCGCCTTTCAGGGTATCGACAAGGCCGGCGGCGGTCACGGCGGCAACCAGCGTGGTAAAGCTGCCGTTGGCGACGGCAGTATCAACGATGTCCATGTCGGCGGCGAATGCCGGGGCCGACAGGAAAGCGGTGGCTGCGGTCAGGGCGATAAAGGTTCTGCGGATCATTGGGGTCACTCCTGTTGATCTGCCAAATTGGCTTGGCATGACAGAAACGTGGCGCAGGGCGGTTTGGATGCATCTCAAAATCGCGCGAGGTAGGGTTGACGAACGGGCGATGCGACCCAAGCTCGGGTCGTTACAAGTTTCCACTCAAAATTCTGTGAAACAGCGTGAAGTGGCGTGAGGATTTTCGTGCCAGTTATCGAATGTTTCAAAGCCATCCTGCAAATGTGAGACAAGATGATTTTGTCTTTTGCATCTTATCCCCCAGATTACGCAGCATAGGAATGGGAGATATGGAATGCGCGGCGGCTTTAAGAGTGATCTGAACTGGTCGGATGTAACGCCCAAGGGCCTGTGGCTAAACCGCCGCCAGCTTATCGCGGCAGGGGCGGCAATGGTTGCCAGCCCGGCACTGGCGGCAGGGTATTCCACGGATGAGGAACCAAACAGCCTTGAGGATATCTCGGGCTACAACAACTATTATGAATTTGGCACCGACAAGGCCGATCCGGCAGCTAATGCCCAAGGTCTGACAGTGGACCCGTGGTCGATCAAGATCGACGGGATGGTGGACAAGCCGGGGGACTATGATCTTGCCGACATCCTGAAGGGCGCGCCGATCGAGGAGCGGATCTATCGGTTCCGCTGTGTCGAAGCTTGGTCGATGATTGTGCCATGGCAGGGGTTTGAACTGGCGGGCTTGTTGAAAAAGGTCGGTGTGCATGCGGGTGCGAAATACGTGGCGTTTGAGACATTGATGCGCCCCGAAGAAATGCCGGGGCAAAACCGCGCAATCCTTGACTGGCCCTACCGCGAAGGGCTGCGGCTGGATGAGGCGATGAACCCGCTGACCCTGATGGCAACCGGGCTTTATGGCGAGGATTTGCCCAAACAGAACGGCGCGCCGATCCGATTGGTGGTGCCGTGGAAATATGGCTTCAAAAGCATCAAGGCGATTGTGCGGATTACCCTGACCGACAAACAGCCAATTACGACATGGAACACGCTGGGGCCGGATGAGTATGGCTTCTACTCCAACGTCAACCCGACCGTCGATCATCCGCGCTGGTCACAGGCCAGCGAACGGCGCGTGGGCGGCGGGCTCTTTGCCAAGCGGCAAGATACGCTGATGTTCAACGGCTATGGCGATCAGGTGGCGTCGATGTATGCGGGCCAAGATTTGCAAAAGGATTACTGAATGATCCCGCGCATCAATACCGCCCTGAAACGGGTTCCGGCGTGGTCTGTCTATATAGTGGGGCTTTTGCTGTTGGCCTGGCTGGTGATGCTGGTGTTCACCGGCGGGCTGGGGGTCGACCCGGTAAAGGCGATTGAACATCGCCTCGGCAGCTTGGGTTTGCAGTTTCTGTTGGCCGGGCTTTGCGTGACACCGCTTCGACGGTTCACCGGGTTGAACCTTTTGCGCTATCGTCGCGCGCTGGGCTTGATGTGCTTTGCCTTCGTCACCTTGCATCTGATGACATGGCTGCTGCTGGACCTGCAACTGCGCTGGGCCGAGATTGGCGCCGATCTTTATAAGCGCCCCTATATCATCGTCGGCATGCTGGGATTCGCGGCCTTGGTGCCCTTGGCGATCACTTCGAACAACGCGTCGATTCGTCGGATGGGGGCGGCGGGGTGGCAAAAGCTGCATCGCCTGACCTATTTTGCGGTTTTTGCGGGTGCGCTGCACTATTTGTTGCTGGTGAAAACCTGGACGGCCGAACCTTTGCTGTATTTTGGCGCAACTTTGCTGCTGTTGGCGCTGCGAGTCGCCCCAAAGCGCCGCCTCGTTGCCGCCCGACCGGTGTGATTGAGGCGTGATCGTGAAACAATCTTGCGGGCAACGGGGGTTAATTTGTGCTGAAAATTGCGCCAACCCCTAGATATTGTGCAACATTAGGGTCGTTCGAAAAAAGATGTCATGAATCTGTTTTTTTCACTTGCGGCTGTCGGCGAGTGACCCTAAACACCGCCTTACCGAAGCGAAGAACGCAGGCAGTGATGCAGCGAGACGCGGTTTGGGAGTGGTTGCGGAAGCGATTGCGAACTGAAGTTCTGACGGGCAGCGCGCCTTGAGAATGGGCGCTCTGTGATGTTTTTGTCTTCTGGCTCTTTGAAATTGCTAATATCTGAAGAGATATGTGGGCGGTTTGGACGTTTCGACGTTTAACGCTAGCATATCG
>JBAVTI010000613.1:0-3542 GCA_049696055.1 Paracoccaceae bacterium
GCATTTCGCCCGAGTCGTGGGGCGAAATGTGGTTCCGAATAGTCGCTAGCCACAGCTATTACTGCAAAACTTGCCCCTCGGGCCAGCTAAGCTGGGTTTCCAACTTGATCTCGGTTTTTTCTCCGGCCTTCAAATCAAAGGCCCATTCCAGCAGGCCGCGCTGCCCTTCCATATCCTGATCAGTAGCAGGAGGCGTGGCGGTATAGCTGATTTCCAGATCGTCCTGTTCCGAATATGGCACTTGATCCAGCAGTTTAACCGCCCAGTCCTGCGCGGTCAGGTTTTCGATGCCAAGCAGCGCAACCTCGTTGATCTCGGTCGAAACCGAAATCATCCCGGTATCGCCTTCGGATCGCTCGGGAACGGTGCGGGTCAACCGCAGGCTGTCGATCGGGCCAAATCCCACCTCGGTTTCCGCCCCCGCCGCCAACAGAGGCAAGGATGCAAGCCCGGTCAATGTGCCGTCAAGAAACAGCGTGGCGCTGCCGGGCAGCAGTATCTCGGGCGAGGTATTGGTGAATTCGGCCATCAGGAACGCGGTCTGATCCACTCGGGGCACGGCTTGGGCCACCACTTTGGGGGCAAGCGCAAGGGTGTCCAGCCGCAGACGCAGGGATTCAACGCCATCGCGGATATCGACGGTGTTAGGGTAGGAATAGGTGACCGTCGCCCCCATCATTTCGGCAGAGGCAAAGCTGGCGACGGCGGGGGCAGGCGCTTCCATCATAACCATCGAGTCGCCGGCAGCCTCGCTTGCCAACTTCGCCACATCATCCTGTTTCGGCCCGATGCGGCGCAGATCGGGCCGCAGCGTGCCGGGGGTGCTTTGGCCTCCGGGGCGCGCGGTGGAAAGGGTAAGGTTGACCCCCATCCAATCTTCGCCCGTCGATTGGCTGACCAAAACCGCGCGATCAAGTGAAAGGGCAGGTGCATCACCGGTGGTCAGCCGCAGGTCATAGACGGGTTGCCAATTGGCGGCCTCGGAGAAGGTGGTGACTGCGATCACTGCCGGGCCGCCCGCGCTTTCGACAGCCATGGTCAGGGCGGCGTGATCGGCCTCGCCCGTCGTCAGCGCGGCAAGGGCGGTTTGGGCGGCCTCGAGGGCCTTGATATCATCGGCGCGGGCAAGTTCGGCGGTCTGGGCGTCTTGCTCGGCTTGGTGGGCGGTTTGTAGGGCTGCCAGGGATTCCTCGCCGACCATCCGCGACAGGGCGCGCAGGTCTTCGACGGTACCTGAGGCCCCATCGGTCTGGCCGAGACCGCGCAGGAAGGCGACCTGTTCGTTCGCGGCGGCTGATTTCAGGCGGATCGCGGCGATGTTGGCGTCGGCGGTCCGCAGGGCGGCTTCCGTTCGCTTTACTTCGGCCTCGGCGGCGGCGATCTCGGGGGTGGGCTGATCGGGCTGCGGGAGAAGGCGGTCGTAGGCGAGGTTGACGGCACCGATTGTCAGCCCGGTTGAGGCCTTTACTTGCAAGGTCTCGGCGGGGGTGTCGAGGGGAAGATCGGCAATGATCAGATCATGGACGCCTGCGGGAAGATCGACGCTGATTTCCCGCAGGATCGACGCCCCCCACGGATAAAGGGTGATGTGTTTGATCTGGGAAGCGGCCGGAATCGTCTCGGCTTGGAGGGGGAAAGAAAGCAGGCAAAGGAGAGACACGGAGGTGCGGAAAAATGCGGTTGTCATGGAAAGGCTCCGGTTGGAAAAAGGTTGCGGCAGTTTTGATTGAGGGGACAGGAAAAGCAAGGGGGTGGGTGTGTTACAGGGGAGCATAACACGCGTGTTATGCCAGGTATGTCATTGATTTTGTTTGATTTATTGAATTTTGTTAAGGTTTTGGTAAGGGGTGTAACACGGGTGGGCTGTGGGTCGGGGCGGGGTGCGAGAGTGTGCGGTGCCGGAAGGTAGGTGTGCGTTTCAGCGTTGACCGGGCGTGGGAACGTGCGGCCACCGCGGATGCGAGCGCGGGTTATGCGGGGCGACCTGATGTATTGGGCAAAGATACAGAATCGGGAACTTCCGATTTGAGCCCTTCGCGCACAGCCCGAAATGGCCTGGATGCGAGGTATTGTTTTTGTCAGAAGCTCTCAATTCGCCACGACGCGCCGTCGCATGTATCCGAGTCTTCGTCTCCAACACGCATGTCCGTCGTCAAATCGTTGATAAGTGTCCAGCCAAGCGCGAATGATTGCACCGGATCAACTCCGTATATTTTATTGTTATCGATGAACCCCTTGACGAAAACTACTGAATAGTAATCTTCGTGACCTCCTTGGCTGCCATCACAGATGATGCTGGCCATGACTTCTCCGTTAAAAACGACCCTCAACCTGACCGCGTCCATTCGTTTGCCTCCCTGTACACCCGAGAGATTGAAGAAGTTCCCCACTAGACGCAACAACCGCTTCGTCCGCATCATGGCCATTGATGAAGTGGAACAACCTTTGTTGGTCGTTTCGAACGACGGCTGGCGGCGGTTCTGCTTGAAGGTGCGCCTGAAGGCACACCCTACGGGGTGGTGGGGACTTTTGGGGGGCCATTACCGTAGCTTGGCGGGGTGAACCCCGCCCTACTTTGGGGTGTGCGCCCATGCAAAAAGCCCCGCCGGGTGGGCGGGGCTTCGGAGTGGGCATTACCATAGCGTGGCGGGGTGTTGCGGTGGGCGTATGCCGGGGCTGGCGGGTGTGCCAGCCCGTGACCTGCCGAAAAAACGCGCCGCTGGAGCGTTTTTCGGGCGCGGGTCAGCCCTTTTTCAGACAGCGGTTGCCCAGCACTTCGGCGATTTGCACGGCGTTCAGGGCGGCGCCTTTGCGCAGGTTATCAGAGACGCACCACAGGTTGATGCCGTTGTCGATGGTGCTGTCTTGGCGGATGCGGCTGATGTAGGTGGCGTAATCACCGACGCATTCGACCGGGGTCATGTAGCCGCCGTTTTCACGTTTATCGATCACCATGATGCCCGGCGCTTCGCGCAGGATATCGCGGGCCTCGTGTTCATCGAGGAAATCGTGAAACTCGATGTTGATCGATTCCGAATGGCCGACGAACACCGGCACCCGAACGCAGGTGGCGGTGACTTTGATCGACTTGTCGAGGATCTTTTTGGTTTCGGCGACCATCTTCCACTCTTCTTTGGTGGAACCGTCGTCGAGGAAGACGTCGATATGCGGGATGACGTTGAAGGCGATCTGCTTGGTGAATTTATGGGGTGCAACTTCTTGGCCATGGACGTAGATGCCCTTGGTCTGATCCCAAAGCTCGTCTATGCCTTCTTTGCCCGCGCCGGAAACCGATTGGTAGGTGGAAACCACGACACGCTTGATGCGGGCGCGGTCGTGCAAGGGTTTCAGCGCAACCACCATCTGTGCGGTCGAGCAGTTGGGGTTGGCGATGATCATCTTGTTTTTGTAGCCAACGATGGCGTCGGCGTTGACCTCGGGGACGATCAGCGGCACGGCGGGGTCGTAGCGGTAAAGCGACGAGTTGTCGATCACCACACAGCCAGCGCCGGCGGCACGGGGGGCGTAGATCTTGGTCGCCT